>NZ_JBIRUL010000013.1:0-57931 GCF_044335095.1 Streptomyces sp. NPDC020597
TCGATGTCGTCGCCCTCCTCGCTGCTGCACTGGACCCGCCGCATGATCGAGATCCGCAAACAGAACCCCGCCTTCGGCCTCGGCACCTACACCGAGCTCCCCTCCTCCAACCCCGCCGTCCTCGCCTTCCTCCGCGAACACGAGGACGACCTCGTCCTGTGCGTGCACAACTTCTCCCGCTTCGCACAGCCCACCGAACTCGACCTCAGCCGCTACGACGGCCGCCACCCCGTCGAGCTCTTCGGCGGCGTCCGCTTCCCCGCCATCGGTGAACTGCCCTACCTGCTCACCCTCGCGGGCCACGGCTTCTACTGGTTCCGGCTCACCAGAGCCGCGTCCCGGATCGGTCGCCGCCCGTGAGCGTGCGCCGAGGAAAGGATGGGTCACCGTGACGAAGACCGCGAAGACCGCCCCCCTGCGCCCGGCCGCCGTGAGCGGAGTGCGTTCCGCGGGGCCGCTCGGCGCGCTGCTGCGCGAGTGGCTGCCCCGGCAGCGCTGGTTCGCCGGCAAGGACCGCCCGATCACCGACCTGCGCATGCTGTCGATGACCGAGCTGTATCCGGGCTGTCTGCATCTGCTCGTGCACGCCGGCCAGTCGGGCGTCCCGACGCCCGGGGGCACTCCCCCGGCCGGCGACTGCTATCAGCTGCTGCTCGGCCTCCAGGAGCATCTGTCGCCGCGGCTGGGGCGGGCGTTGATCGGCAGGGTGGAGGAGGGTCCACTGGCCGGACTGACCGTCCACGACGCGCTCCAGGACCCACGGTCGGCGCACCTCCTGCTGGAGCGGATGCGGCATCCCGGCACGCTCGGTCCGCTGTCCTTCGAGTCGGACCCGTCCGTGTCCCTGCCCCCGGGGCTCGCACCGCGGCTGCTGGAGGCCGAGCAGTCCAACACCTCCCTGGTCTACGGGGACGCGTTCATCCTGAAGATCTTCCGGCGTATCCAGCCGGGAGTGAACCCCGATCTGGAGGTGCCGGTCGCGCTGGCCGGGCAGGGGTGCGGGCGGGTGCCCGCACCGGTGGCCTGGTTCCGCACGACGCATCCGCAGGAGGCCACGCTCGGCGTGCTGCAGCCCTTCCTGCCGGACGCCTCGGACGGCTGGACGCTGGCGCTGCGCGCGCTCTCGCGCGGCGAGGACTTCACGGCGGAGGCCGAGGAGTTGGGGCGGGCCACGGCCGACGTCCATCTGGCGCTCGCCGCCGCCCTTCCGGCCGGCCCGCACGCGGAGGACGGGCGCACGGCGGCCGCGATGACCGAGCGGCTGGAGGCGGCGGCGCACCACGTGCCGGCGCTGCGGCCGTTCGTGCCGGGTCTCATCACCGCGTTCGGCGCCCTCTCGGCGTGCGACGCGGGTCCGCCCGCCCAGCGCATCCACGGCGACCTGCACCTCGGGCAGGTGCTGCGCGCCGGACGCGACTGGTTCGTCATCGACTTCGAGGGTGAGCCGTCCCGTCCGCTGGCCGAGCGGCGCAGCGCCCACTCGCCGGTGCGCGACATCGCCGGAATGCTGCGCTCCTTCGACTACGCCGCCCGCCAGCGCCGCCCGTGGCGGCCGGAGTGGGCGCGGCGTTGCCGGGAGGCCTACTGCGCGGGCTACGCGGCCCGCGCAGGCTGGGACCCCCGTAAGAAACATGCCCTGTTGCGTGCCTACGAGACGGACCGAGCCGTGTACGAAGTGCTGTACGAGGCCCGCAACCGTCCCGACTGGCTGCCCGTACCCATGGCGGCGATCGAACGACTCGCCGTCCGAGGAGGCTGACCCCTGTGGCCCTGCGTGACACCTCTCCGCCCGAGTCGGCCGGCCCCCGCCCGCGTACGGCGCCCGCGCTCGACGCGGGCGACCGCGGACGGCTGCTCTCGGGCGCCCACCACGATCCGCACGCGCTGCTCGGCGCGCACCCGGTGCCGGGCGGAGTCCTCTTCCGGGCGCTGCGGCCCTTCGCCGACGCTGTGAGCGTGCTGATCGACGGTGATCCCTCCCCGATGGTCTCGGAGGGCGACGGCCTCTTCGCGGTCGTGCTGCCGCTCGACGCGGTGCCCGCGTACACGCTGCTGGTGTCGTACGAGGGCGCCGAGCACAAGGTGGACGATCCGTACCGGTTCCTGCCCGCCCTGGGCGACTTCGATCTGCATCTGATCCGGGAGGGGCGGCACGAGGAGCTGTGGAAGGCGCTCGGCGCCGAGCCGATGGCCCACCAGGGCGTGCTCGGCACCCGGTTCACCGTGTGGGCGCCGAACGCGCAGGGGGTGCGGGTCGCGGGGGACTTCTGCTTCTGGGACGGGACGGCCTTCCCGATGCGGTCCCTCGGCTCGTCCGGGGTGTGGGAGCTGTTCCTGCCGGGGATCGGCGAGGGCGCCCGGTACAAGTTCGAGATCACGTCACGGCACGGCGACCGGTTCCTCAAGGCTGACCCGATGGCCCGGCGTGCCGAGGTGCCGCCGGACACCGCGTCGATCGTGCACGCCTCGCACTACGAGTGGTCGGACGAGGAGTGGATGGCGCACCGGGGCGACGTACCCGTTCACGTCGCCCCGTTCTCCGTGTACGAGGTCCATCTGCCGTCCTGGCGGCCGGGTCTGACGTACCGGGAGCTGGCGGAGGAGCTGCCCGCCTATGTGCGGGACCTCGGCTTCACGCACGTGGAGCTCATGCCGGTCGCCCAGCATCCGTTCTCGGGTTCCTGGGGCTACCAGGTCACCGGCTTCTACGCGCCCACCGCCCGGCTCGGCACGCCGGACGACTTCAAGTACCTGGTGGACGCGCTGCACCGGGCCGGGATCGGCGTGATCGCGGACTGGGTGCCGGCGCACTTCCCCAAGGACGACTGGGCGCTCGGCCGGTTCGACGGGGAGCCGCTGTACGAGCCCGGTGACTCGCGCCGGGCCGAGCATCCGGACTGGGGGACGTACGAGTTCGACTTCGCCCGGATCGAGGTGCGCAACTTCCTGGTGGCGAACGCCACCTACTGGTGCGAGGAGTTCCACGTCGACGGCCTGCGGGTGGACGCCGTCGCCTCCATGCTCTACCTGGACTACTCGCGCGACTCCGGGCAGTGGACGCCGAACGTGTTCGGGGGCCGCGAGGACCTGGCCGCCATGGCGTTCCTGCAGGAGATGAACGCGACGGTGTACCGCCGCAACCCGGGCGTGGTGACGATCGCCGAGGAGTCCACCGCCTGGGACGGCGTGACCCGGCCGACGGACGGCGGCGGGCTCGGTTTCGGGCTGAAGTGGAACATGGGCTGGATGCACGACTCGCTGCAGTACATCGGCAAGGAGCCGGTGCACCGCAAGTACCACCACAACGAGATGACGTTCTCCATGGTGTACGCGTACAGCGAGAACTACGTGCTGCCCATCTCGCACGACGAGGTCGTGCACGGCAAGCAGGCGCTGGTCTCCAAGATGCCGGGCGACTGGTGGCAGCGGCGTGCCAACCACCGCGCCTACCTGGGCTTCATGTGGGCCCATCCGGGCAAGCAACTCCTTTTCATGGGGCAGGAGTTCGCGCAGGGCGCGGAGTGGTCCGAGGCGCACGGACCCGAGTGGTGGCTGCTCGACGCCGGGTACGCGTCGGCGGGCGACCACCGGGGCGTGCAGGACCTGGTGCGCGACCTCAACACGGTGTACCGGGCCACTCCCGCGCTCTGGGAGCGCGACACCGACCCCGCCGGCTTCCGGTGGGTGCTGGGGGACGCCGCGGAGGACAACGTCTTCGCGTTCCTGCGGCACGACGCGCACGGCGCGCCGCTCCTGGCCGTCAGCAACTTCTCCCCGGTGGTGCGTCACGACTACCGTCTCGTCGTCCCCGCCGGCGTCCAGGCCTGGCACGAGGTGCTCAACACCGACGCCGAGCGCTACGGCGGCAGCGGCGTCGGCCTGTCCGGCGCGGTCGCCGTGCGCGACGGGGAGCTCAGGCTGACGCTGCCCCCGCTGGCGACGGTCTGGATGGCCCCGTCGTCCGTGTGAACGCGGCCGGACGGGGCAGTCGGGTGCGTACCACCCACCACAGAAGGGCTGACGTCGCGTGCGCACCGTGGGAGTGGAGGAGGAACTCCTCCTGGTCGACCCGGAGACCGGCGAACCGCAGGCACTGGCCGCCGCCGTCCTCGCCCGCGCCGCGCGGTGCGAGGACGGCGGGGACGACGTCTTCGAGAAGGAACTGCACAGCCAGATGCTCGAGTTCGCCACCCATCCCCAGTCCGGGATGGACGATCTCGGCGCGGAGATCGTGCGGATACGGGGCGAGGCGGCCCGGCACGCCCGGGGGGCCGGCTGCGCGGTGGCGGCGCTGGCCACGTCACCGCTGCCGGTGCGCCCGTCGGTCAGCATGAACCGGCGCTACCAGTGGATGGCGGAGCAGTTCGGCATCGCCACGCAGGAGCAGATGGTGTGCGGCTGCCATGTCCATGTGTCCGTCGACTCGGACGAGGAGGGCGTCGCTGTCGTCGACCGCATCCGCCCCTGGCTGTCGGTGCTGATCGCGCTGAGCGCCAACTCGCCCTTCTGGCAAGGCCGGGAGACGGGTTACAGCAGCTATCGCAGCCGGGTGTGGCAGCGCTGGCCGTCGGCCGGTCCGACCGAGCTGTTCGGTTCGGCGGAGGGTTACCGCCGGCGGGTCGCGGACATGGTGGCCACGGGGGCGATCCTCGACGAGGGCATGGTCTATTTCGACGCCCGGCTGTCGGCGCGCTATCCGACGGTGGAGGTGCGCGTGTCGGACGTCTGTCTGCACGCGGACACCGCGGTGCTGGTCGCCACGCTCGTGCGTGGACTGGTCGAAACGGCCGCCCGCGACCTGGAGGCCGGCCGGGAGCCGGTGGACCACAGTGTGAGCCTGCTGCGGCTGGCCGGCTGGCGGGCGGCCCGCTCGGGGCTGGCGGGCGACCTGCTGCATCCGGCGACCATGCGGCGTGCTCCCGCCGAGACGGTCGTCGGGGCCCTGCTGGAGCACGTGCAGGACGCGCTGGCGGACGCCGGGGACCTGGAGCGGGCCCGCGCCGCGTGCGCCGGGCTGCTGCGGCAGGGCAACGGCGCGCACGTCCAGCGCCAGGTGTGGGAGCGCACGGGCAGTCTGCGCGAGGTGGTCGCCGCCTGCGTACGCCACACCCAGGGCTGAGGGCCGTCAGAGCATCAGGTCGATCGCGTACGCCAGGAAGAAGGCGGCGATCAGGACGGCGAGGACGATGATCACGGTGAGCGGGGACTTGGCCCAGCCCTTGGGCGGGTTGTGCGTCTCCCGGGGGCCGGCCCCGGGCATGCTGCTCTCCGCGGGCGGGGTCTCGCCCGGGGGAAGCCGTCGCCCGGTTGCAGTCCGGTGGTGCGCTCGGGTTCGGGGCCGGGGCTGATGTGGGTCATGCCCTCCGAGTCCCCCCGCCCGGGCCGACTTCACCGTCGGGAGGTCCACGGAAGCCGGGCACCCCTCGCCGCCGAGATCATCAAGGCGGATTACATATTCGTTCCAGGCCACAAGCGGTCTCACCTGGGCTAGATTCGACCACCGTCGATAACAGTTCCCGTCGGCGGAGTCACAGCCCGTACACGTCAGGAGCAGCGCATGCGCGACTTCGCTCTCGCTCCCCCGGCCGCCCCGCCCCTGACCGGGGGCCTCGCCGACACCGTCTTCGACACCGCCGCCCGCACCCCGACGCTCGCGGTCCTCTCCCGCCGTGCGGACGCCGCCTCCGGCGACTGGGAGGAGGTGACCGCCGTCGAACTGCGGGACGAGGTGGTCGATCTGGCCAAGGGGTTCGTGGCGTCCGGCATCTCCCCCGGGCACCGCGTCGCGATCATGGCGCGCACCCGGTACGAGTGGACCGTGCTGTGCCACGCCCTGTGGGCGGTGGGCGCCGAGGTGGTCCCCGTCTATCCGACGTCCTCGCGCGAGCAGGTCGCGTGGATCCTGCGGGACGCCGACTGCGTCGGCGTGGTCGTGGAGGACGAGCAGAGCGTGATGACCGTGGGGTCGGTGTGCGCCGCCCTGCCGGCGCTGCGGCACGTGTGGCAGCTGGACGCGGGGGCCCTGGACGAACTCACCCGGCGCGGCGAGCCGGTGTCCATCACCACGGTGAACTCGCTGCGCAGGATCGTGCTGCCCGACTCGACCGCGGTGATCGCCTACACCTCCGGCACCTCGGGCCGGGCCCTGGGCTGCGCGCTGAGCCACCGCAGCCTGGCCAGCCCCTGCGACACCCTGCTGGCCGGCTGGGGCCACACCGCCGCGCCCGCGGGCCAACAGGCCAGCGTGCTCGCCTTCCTGCCGTTCTCCCATGTGTACGGGCTGATGATCCAGGGGCTGTGCCTGCGCGGCGGCATCGTGATGGGTCACCAGCCCGACATAGGGGCGGACGCGCTCGCGGAGTCGCTGCGCACCTTCCGGCCGACGTATCTGTACGCCGTTCCCTCGGTGTTCGAGAAGATCTACAAGAACTTCCTGCGGGCGGCACAGGAGGCGGGGCGCGGCGCCCTGTTCGAGCGGGCGGCGGAGACGGCCCGCGACTTCGCGGCCGCCGTCGAACGGCAGCGGCTGGGCCGCGGCTCAGGGCCCGGCCTCGACCTGCGGCTCCAGCACGCCCTGTTCGAACGCACGGTGTACCGCAGGCTCCGGGCCGCGCTCGGCGGCCGGGTCCACCGCGGCACGTCCGGCGGCTCCCCGCTGCACCGGGACCTCTCCCTGTTCTACGAGGGCATCGGCATCTACGTGCACGACGGGTACGGCCTGACGGAGACCGGCGGCGGGATCACCATGCAGCCGCTCGGCCGGGAGAAGTCGGGCACCGTCGGACAGCCCCTGCCGGGCGTGGACGTCCGGGTGGCGAACGACGGGGAGATCCTGGTGCGCGGCCCGTCGGTGTTCCAGGGCTACGTCAACGACGACGCCGCGACGCGGGCCGCGCTGTCGGGCGGCTGGCTGGCCACCGGCGACCTCGGTTTCCTGGACTCCGACGGCTACCTCACGATCACCGGGCGCAAGAAGGACGTCATCATCACCAGCGGCGGCAAGAGCGTGGCGCCGACGGCGCTGGAGCAGCGGCTGCGCATGCACCCGCTGGTCCACCAGGCGGTGGTGGTGGGCGACAACCGGCCCTGCGTGGGCGCGCTGATCACCCTGGACCCCGACTTCCTGGCGCACTGGCGGGGAAGTCTGGCGCTGCACGGCGACCCGCAGAGCCGGGAGGCGCGCGAGGAGAACGCCCTGCGCGAGGAGATCGGACGGGCCGTGGCCGCCGCCAACAGCTCGGTGTCGCGCTCGGAGTCGATCCGGGCGTTCCGTATCCTGCCGCAGCCGTTCGACCAGGCCAGCGGGCTGCTGACGCCGTCGATGAAGCTGCGCCGGGACTCGATCGTGGCGCACTACGCGGCGGAGATCGAGGCGATGTACCAGGCGCGGGCCCGGCTGCCCCGGCAGAGCCCGCAGGAGGAGGTCCTGAGCTGGGACGACGCGGACGACGTCTTCCGGTGAACCGGCCCGGCCACACGCGCCGCGCCGGAGGGTCACTCGGAGCGCACCGTGCCCGCGGCCATATGCCGCCGGAAACCGGACGCGTAGCCTGGAGATCCTCGGGAACCCAGAGAGGGCGACGCCTAAGAGCCGTAGAGAAAGGAAGACGGTCCCGGACGCTGTGGGGCCGCACTGACGACATGGCAGCCGAACCACGGGGTAGTGACGCATTGTCCTCCTGGGCCACTCCGAGCCGTACAGCTCGCTTCGCGGGTGAACCGCACGACGTGACGGGTGCGCGTCTGGCCACGGAGGCGTTCCTCCGGGAGCTGGCCGGGACGGCGCCTCCCACGGCGCCGGAGTGCTGGCACGACATCGTGCTGATCGTCACGGAACTGGCGGCCAACGCGGTCCAGTACGCACCGGGCCCCTTCGAGGTGCATCTGCGGCGCACCTTCGACGGGGTGCACGTCACGGTGCACGACACCAACAGCACGCCGCCGACCCCTCGGCCGTTTCACCCGGACACCGGGGGCGGGGGCATCGGCTGGTATCTGGTGGACACGCTCTGCAGTCAGGTCAGCGTGGTGCCGAACGAGCCGGGCCTGGGTGAGGGCAAGGACGTCCACGTCTTCCTGCCCTGGTGAGCCCGCCGCCATCGCGGGTTCCGCGGGCCGTCAGGCCTGCCCGTCCGCCGTGCGGATCGGCACGAACGCCCTGATCGTCTTCCCGCCCGCCGGCTCCCTCTCGATCTCGATCTCCCGGGCCAGCCGCCGCACCAGCGGCCAGCCGTAGCCGCCGGCGGCCCGTTCGGCGGGCGGCGGGGCGGGCCCGCAGACGCCGGACGGAATCTCGTCGCTGTGGTCGCGCACGGCCAGCCGGATCCCGTCGGGGACGAGCACCGCCTCGAACCCGGCCAGTCCGCCGCCGTGCCGCAGTGCGTTGGTCACCAGCTCCGAGACGACCAGCATGAGATCGATCACGTCCGTCTCGTGCGCCGGTCCCGTCGAGGCGTCCCGGCCGGCCTCCGCCACCGCCCGGGCGTGGGCCCGGGCAGCGGCAGCGGTCGCGACCGGCGCAGGCGCAGGCGGCTGCGCGAACGTCGGCCGGGTGCGCGCGAGTTCGTCCTCCCTCACGCCGGGGTCGTTCCCCGCGGGACCTGCCGCCGGTAGTGGTCGCCCACGGCGGTGAGGTACCCGGGGTCGGTCGTCTCGCTGTCGGTGTGGAAGCGGGGCGCCTCCTTCACCTCGTCCTTCGTACAGGTCAGGGAGACCTGTCCGGCCCCGGCGTCGACCGCGCTCACCACGCCGACCGGGACGACGGCGCTCCTGCCGAACAGCCACACTCCCGTGTCGACGACCAGGTGCCGCATGCCGTGCGGGTCCGCCTCGCGTTCCACGTGCCCGAGAGTGCCGTCGGCCGTCGTGACGGCGTAGCCGGTCAGATCCTGTCCCTCGACATGCCCGCTGCCCGGCGTGAAAGACCAGATTGCGTCGATGGTCACGCTGCTCCCTCCTCGTGTTCCGAAGCAGCGGCTACCCTGCCGTCGCGACCGCATTCGGGGCGTGAGGCCCCGGTGCGGACCCGGCCGGTGTACGGCGCGGGCCGCCGCCCGCGACTGTGCGGAACGTCTCGGCATACACGACGCGATCGGGGGCAGACGAGCCCCGTCATCGACCGCCCCGACGAACGGAGTGAACGGCATGGACGCCGTGACGGTACAAGCAGCGACGGCCACGGCAGAGCGTGCGGGCGCCGACGACCCGCGCGAGGGGGTTCCGTTCATCGACATGCCGGCCCAGGTGAGCCCCCGGGACGCGCGGGAGCTCTCCCGCCGCTTCTTCGACCGGCTGGCGGTCGTGGAGGAGGGCACCCCCGAATACCAGTACGTGCGCAACACCCTGATCGAGATGAACCTGTCGCTCGTGCGGTACGCGGCCTCCCGCTTCCGCGGCCGGGGCGACGCGATGGAGGACATCGTCCAGGTCGGCACCATCGGTCTGATCAAGGCCATCGACCGGTTCGAGCTGACCCGTGAGGTCGAGTTCACGTCGTTCGCCGTCCCGTACATCGTCGGTGAGATCAAGCGCTTCTTCCGGGACACCAGCTGGGCGGTGCACGTGCCGCGCCGCCTTCAGGAGGCCCGGGTCGAACTGGCGAAGGCGACGGAGGAGCTGCAGACGCGACTGGGCCGCATGCCCACCACGCGCGAGCTGTCCCAGCTGATGTCGCTGTCCGAGGAGGAGGTCGTCGAGGCCCGCAAGGCCTCCAACTGCTACACGTCCGCGTCCCTGGACGCGGCCCTGACGTCCGACGGCGGCGTGGACGGCGAGTCGGTGCTGGCCGACTTCATCGGCGCGGAGGAGCCCGCCCTGGAACTGGTGGAGGACTTCCACTCGCTGGCGCCGCTCATCGCCGAGCTGGACGACAGGGAACGGCGGATCATCCATCCGCTGAGCCCTCATGGCGTCGAATGCCGGTGAAAGCTGCTCCGTGTCGGCTAGTGCCGAACTGTGCAGGTCGGAAAGCCTTCAAGCACGCTACCTCGCCGCGCATCTATCGCTCTCGGACGGGTACTTCCGGGCCGTTCTGGGGCGTTCGGGCGAGCACGGAGCGAGCAAAGACCCCGCCATCAGTGAAGATGACGGGGCCCAGGGCATGCGCTCAATCGGGACCCTACCCGCCCTCCTCGTCGGCCTGACCGTCGCCCTCGTCCGGCTTCCCGGCCTCCGGCGTCGCGACTTCGGGAGCCCGGCGAGCACGGGGCACCAGGCCCGCCGCCTTCTCCGCGATCTCTCGGTCAACGTCCTCCAGCAGCTCGGTGTACGTGTCGCCCGTTAGCTGGATTGTGGTGTGCCTCAGCACCTTCTTCACCGCGAAGATGTCGCCCCCGCCCGCATGCGTGAGCGTCGCCGCCAGGTGCCGCAGGTCCCGGAGGCTGACCGGCGGCAGCCCTGCACGCCTGCAGATCCGCCGGAACTCTAGCGACACTTTCTCCGGGTGGAGCCATGTTCCGTCAGGCTCGGTCCACACCTTGCCCGTGTCCACCCAGTCAGCGACGTCCTTGCCCTCCGCGCGCTCCATCGCAGCCCGTCGATCCCACTCGTCCCGCTCGGCGAGCTGCTGCGCGCGCCGCTCCCGCAGCACACCGACATTGAGGGAGTCGAGGCCGATCGTCGACGACGACTCCTCCGTCTTCAGGTCATCCTCGAACACCTCCCAGTTGTCGACGACGAGCGCCCGCGACGGGGTGATCAGGCCTGCGTCCAGGTCGATGTTCGTCCACTCGATCCCGACGCCCTCGCCACGCCGCAGGCCACGGAAGGCGAGCAGGTGGAAGAACGAGTACAGGCGCGAGCTCTCCGCCTCGTCGAGAAACTCGCCGAGCTGCTGCGGGGTCCACACCATGACCCGCGACGGCTTCTCGCCCGTGCGCTCCCAGTGCGCGACGTTCGACGCCGTCCACAGCTTGGCCTTCGGCCTCTTGCCTGACTCCAGCTCGACCCACGCGGCCGGGTTGAACGTGATGAGTTGCTTGCGGATCGCCGCATTGAGCGCGGCCCGCAGCGTCGCTCGGATCCGCTGCTTCGTCGCCGGCCCCGTGATCGGCCGACACGGCAGCATCGCCTTCAGCTTCTCGCGCTCGGCGGCCAGGAGCGCAGAGACCGCAGGCGACGGTCGGCCGGGCTTGGTTCCCGGGCGCCACTTGCAGCGCGCCTCCTGCTTTCGCCGCTCCGCGTTCTCCGCCCTGACGACATCGTTCTGATCGTCGAAGCCGTCGAAGAACGCCTGCACATGGCCGATGTTCAGGCGGTCGAGCCGATGGTGCCCGAGGCCCGGCTTCAGATGAACGCGGATGTGCGAGGCGTAGCTTCGCGTCGTCAGGCGTTTCGTTTTCTTCGCTGCGACCCAGGCGTCGAGCCACTCGCCAACCCTCATACCGCCGTCGAGGACCACGCCGCCGGCCAGGCGCCGCTTGATCTCGGTCGCGTCGGGGATATCCGCGCGCTCGCTCATTACCTTGGCGAGGAGGTCACCGATCTGCGCGGCATAGTGCTCGTCGTCGTCGATCAGGTCGAGGAGGGCGCGGACCTTGTCGAGGTCTTTCTGTGCATCCTTGGCCAGGGCGTAGCCGGTGCGCCGGAACGGCCTTCGGTTGCCCCTCGAGTCCGCGGGTATCTCTTGGCGGACCTGGAAGCTCCCGTGATTGCGCTTCGGCAACTGCGGACAGTCGTTGCCGAGCCTCTTACCGTCCGTTCCGCGGCACTCGCAGCGTTTCGAGATGCCACCAGCGCGTCGCGCTCCGGTCATGTACATCCTCCGAATCGCCGCGCACTACGCGCGCACTTGTGCATGCCGTGACGCCAGCAACGTACGCCACCTGTTGTTTCGCATCAACCCGTACCGTACTGTGCGCACTACGCACACTAGTGCGCAGTAACGTTCCAACGCTGCACGGGAGTGGCACGGACATGACCCACCAGCCGAGCACGGACCACCAAGAGCTCACAACTCGCCACCTGCTCGACCTGCCGCCGACGACCGACGTCGAGACCGGCGGGAAGGCATTCGGGATGGGCCGCACGAAGGCCTACGAGCTGGTGCGGGCGGGGAAGTTCCCCTGCAAGGTCATCCCGGCAGGGCGCACCTACCGCGTCGTGACCGCCGACCTGCTCCGCGTCCTCGGGCTCGAGGCAAGCGCCGAGCCGCAGAAGACCGCCGAGCACGCCCCGGCGGCCTGACCACCACCCCATGCCAGCGGGCCCGGCTTCCCCCTCCCCCTCCGGAAGCCGGGCCCGCTGCGGTACCGGCTCAGGGGCGGCGGAACACCTGGGTAGGCCTGAACGGCCGCTCGAGGGCGGGCGGCAGGGCGGAGAAACGCGGGAGGGGAACCCGCTCCGCCGCGTCCATCGCGGTCTCCTGCGCGGCCGTGGCATGGTCCTCGGCTACACCGCTCGGGGTCCACTGGTGGCCGTCCCATTCCAGCATTGCGCGCGGGGCGTCCGGGTCGACGTGGCCGCCGTGCTCGGGGCTTTCGCCGAGAGGAACGGCCCTGCGGTCACCGGGCTTTGGCCGGCGAGTCTCCCGGCGTGCGGCCCACTCGTCCAGCGGCTCGTCATCCACGGGCTTCTCCTCCCTGTTCCTGCTGCCAGTCTGCCCGGGCCCGCGCTGTCGGCGGAACCCCGGCCGGTCAGAGCATGACCGTCCACCCTCCACGGGCCAAGGTGGTCGACCCGTCCGGCGTGATCGTCACCCGCGCCCCGTACACGGGCAGCTCGCCGTGCTCGATCCACCGCCACCGGATCGCCTCGAGCATCGTGTAAAGACGGCGGGGGCCGCCCTGGTGGACGGTCGTGGTGCGGCTGCCGGGCTGGGTGTGAGCGCGCGCCCACGAGCCGTCGGGGTGCAGCATCCACGTCATCCGATCGCCGTCGTCGCCGGTGCCGGTGCGGTGCTCGATGCCGGGGGCCGTGAGCGACAGCATCGACCACACCTCCCACGCCTGCATGACGTCGAGGACCGGGAACGAGGACACCGTGACGTCGTCGCCGTCCCGCTCGCGAACCTCCTGGAACAGGGCGTCGAGCTGGGGCGGGTAGTCGTCGCTCGTGCGGGTCGCCATGAACGCCGCCCGGTCCCATTCGATCCGGCCCGCCGCCCCGCCGTCCTCGCCCTTGTCCGCGGTGAGGATCAGCCCGGTACCGGCGAGGGTCGTCACCAGGCGTCCGCCCGGCCGCAGGACGCGCAGCCAGGAAGCGGGCACGCGCGGCATGGACACCATGGACACGATCCGGTCGTACTCGCCGGGCAGTTCGGCCGCCGCGTCCTGCGTGAGGACCTTCGGATAGTGACCGATGCGGTCGAGGCGTTCGTCGGCGGCCTCGGTGAGGTAGGGGTCGACGTCCACGGTCGTCACGTAGTCGTCGCCGAGGCGGGCGCACGCCAGGGCGGCGCTGTAGCCCGAGCCGGTCGCGACGTCCAGCAGTGTCTGGCCCTCGCAGAGCCTGCCGTGGGTGAGCATGCTGACGACGAGGCTCGGCAGGGTGCTGGACGAGGTGGGCCTGCCGGTCACCGCCTGGCCGTCGGCGGCGTGGTCGGCGTGCACGGAGCCGACCCGGGTCACGAGGGTCTGGTCCGTGTACGCGGCGCGCGCCCACGCCACCTCGTCGGCCGGGCCGTCGGCGGGCGTCCAGCCCTCGGGGCCGGCCGCGTACCAGCGGGGCACGCACAGGTGCCGGGGCGTGGCCAGGACCGGCCCGTGCCACGCGGATGCGGGGTGCACCGCCGTACGGGCGAGGTCGGCGGCGTGCTGCTTCCAGTCCATCAGAGGGTGACTCCTTGCAGTTCGTCGGCGATCGCCGCGGCTATCGGCTGCCCGGTGGCGCCCTGGATCCAGTCCCATTGCCCGCACGGATTCACCTCAAGGAACCACCACCGCCCTTCGGGGTCAACGACGAAGTCAGCAGCCCCGTAGGTGAGGTGGAGCCGGTCCATCAGGCGGCGCATCCCGGCCTCGACGTCGGCGGGGACCGTGGTGGTGGCATAGGTGAGCGAGCCGTAGTCGGACCGCCAGTCCTCGTGGGCGGCCTCGCTGCCCGCGTGGACCTCGGCGGCGAACATCCGCGACCCGACGACCGTCAGGCGAACCTCGTGGCTCTTGGCGACCCAGGCTTGGAACAGGTGGGCGGTGGTCTCGACGCCTCGCAGGTCGGCGAGATCATCCGGGGCGAGACGTCGGGTGTAGACGGCTTTCAGCTGGTCGTCCTCGATCAGCACCGGGGACGCCACGGGCTTGCAGATCAGCGGGCCCGGAACGGCGGCGGCGAACTCCCGCACCGCGTCCGGCCGGTTCGTGATCAGCGTGGCAGGGATGCGCAGCCCACAGACGCGGGCCGCGTCGAGCTGGACCGGCTTGTACTCGGCTCGGGCCATGAACGTCGGATGGTTGACCCACCGGCAGTCCAGAGCGGACAGGACACCGCCCAGGCCCGCCCGGGCCTGCGCTGCGGCGAACCGCCCCTCCGGGCCGGTCATGCCGTCGGGGAACTGGAACGCCCCGGGGGCGCGGTAGTACACCGCGCCGACCCGGGACAAGTCCACCGTGCGCTGCACGGTGGCCAGTTCGCCCGCCCATCCATGCCCCTGGTCGATCCGGCCCGACAGCGAAAGCTGCTGGGGGAAGGCGGCGATGTCCATGCGGAACACCTCGGCTCCTCGGCCGGTCAACTCGGTCACCACTCGATCGGTCGGCCAATCATCGGTGGCCGCGATCACCAGGACAGGCAGGGACATGATCTAGTCCTTCGCGCCCTCGTCGAGCGGCGGCGGGTTCGTCGTCGACCCGTCCGGCACCGTCGGCGAGTGGGTGTTCGCCATACAAGTCAGCAGCCCGCCGTCATACGACACGTTGACCTGGCGGTCCGAGTCGTAGAACGACGCCGGGATGCGGGCGGCGCCGGTCGAGTCCGGGGTGCGCGCGAACCGCAGAGCGAAGGGCCGCGTGTCCGGCCCGGACGGTGCCTCTGCGCTGTGCGGGAGCTTTCCGGCGGACAGCGGGAATGCTTCCCGCGCCCGGTCCATCGTGGTCGTCACAGATGTCTCCTTCGGTCTGGGTGTTGCGGAAGTCCGGCCGCCCGCCGTTCTGGGGCGGCGGGCGGCCGGTACGGTCCCCCTCCAGGGAAGGGGACCGGCCCGCGCAGCGGCTTGCCGGGGCACCGCGCGGGGGTCAAAGGGGCGTCACACCGAGGAGGTTGACGCCGGCGTACAGGCAAGGGCCTTGGGCCAGTTCGGCGCGGCCCCACGACGTTTCGAGGAACGGCCGCCCACGGTTCGGGACAGGCGCGCCATGCACAGCCGCTGGTTCCTGCGCCGGTATCGCGCTCACCGTCGCCCGGAACCCCTCGAGCGTGGCGGTCACCGCCACATACCGGCACGGCACCACCTTCCGGACGTCGCCGGCGTAGCCGACGGCCAGCTCGCCGAGAAGATCCGCGAGCTGCCAGGAGACGCCCCACGCGTGGAAGGTGTCCGCCACGTGCTCGAAAACGCGGTCGTCGAGGAACCGGGTGACACGCCAGGTCCAGCGCATCGAGTAGCCAGACCCCCACCAGGGGTCGCCGGACACAGGCGGCCCGCACGACGGCCGTGTCTCACAGGTTCGAGTCGGAGCAAGGTGCATCTGGGGTGTCCTCGCGGGGCTGTGGGGGCTGGTCGTGGTCGTCAGGCGCTCCGGCCGCCCGCCGCGGGGGTGGAAAGCAGGCGGCCGGAGCGGTCACCCCCGAGGACAGGCACGGGTAGCCCTCGGGGGGATCCGTGGGCGCCGGTCAGGGCACGGCGCGCAGCCGCGCCCGCCGCTCCTCGGCGACGGCAGCACAGCTGTCTGTGTGGAGGTATCCGTGTAGGCCGCCGCTCGCCTCGGAGGCGAACACCGCCGCCTCGGCGCCTTCACCCCTGGAGATCGGCTGCGAGCATGCGCCGCAGATCCGGCGCTGTACGGCCCGCTCGATCTCGCCGTCGTCGACCGCAGAGCCGAGCGGCCCGGGCCGCTCCCACAGTGCGAGGAGACTCCGGGCGAGGAGCGCCAGGTCGAAGACGTCGCACTGCTGCTCGGCCAGCGACGAGCCCGCCCGTTCCGCAAGAACGTGCTGCGCTCGCACAATGACGTAGACCGCGGTGCGCCGGTACTCGCCGCGCATGCGCGCCGCGAGGCCCGTCAACTCGGAGACGAGAAGCCGGACGTGCCCCCCGAGGAGACCGGCAGCCGCGTTGAGAACTTCACCTTTCGGCAGGCCCGCCGTGCCGAGGACGGCGCCGTACGACTGCCGGATCGTGGCGGCGTCAATCTCCACTCGACGTGCGCCGTTCACCGTGCCTCCCTGGGGTGGCTGTCCGCGGTAACCGGTGCCGGGTTGTCGAGCGCGCTCGGGTTCGTGGTCCATTCCATTCCCCCCGTCGCCGGCCGGAGCCACGCCAGCGCGCGTGTCCCGTTGAGGTCCGGAGCGATGGCCCGCAGGACCCCGCGGCGGCCGGTCGCCGTGTCCTCGACCTCGCGGCCGATCCAGGGGTGCTCGCGATGGAGGAGCGCGCTCACTTGGCCTCGCCTCCAGTCGAAGCCAACGGCGCCCACGAGTACCGCAGACGTACGCCCCGCTCCTGAAGCCAGCCGATCTCGCGGTGCCGCAGGTCGGGCGAGTGGTCCGGAGCGACAGACGAGGGCCACCGGACGATCACCACGTCGGCCGAGCCGGACTCCACCAGTTCCCGTACCCGCGCCCATCCCTCACGCTTGCAGGGGTCGGGTTCGCCGTACGGGTCGCTGATCACTTCAGTGATCGTCAGCCCGTGCGCTTCCGCAAGGGACTTGCCTTCTGCTTCGGCTCGTTCCGCCGCCAGGCTGGGTGTCATGAGGCTTCGCTCGGCGCACACGTAGAGAACGGCGGCGACTGCCGGGGCGGGGCCGGCGGAGGTGGCCGGCGTTTCCTGTGAGGTTCCTGATTCGGTCATCGGTGGAGCCTTCTGGTCGTCTCGGTGCCCGCTCGTCCCCCGTGAGGCGAAGAGGAAGCGGGGCGGGGCCGTACACAACAGCTAACCCACCGTCATCACAGGTTGTGCATGACGAAGTTGGCCGGGCCTCTCGCGCCGAGACTGACGAATTGACGCGCTCTTTACTGTCGGTCGCGCGCCGAACCTCCTACCGTGGAATGCATGGGTGAGACCCGAAACGAAGCCTTAGCCGCCTGGATCAAGGCTCACCGCATGTCGGCCGCAGAGCTTGCAGACGCCGTGAACGAAGCCATCGGCAACCTCACCGGCAAGCCCGGCGCCACGTCGGAACGGACCGTGTTCCGATGGTTGTCCGGCGAGAACCAATGGCCGCAGGCACGGCAGCGCACCGCGCTGGAGATCGTCACCAGCCGCACCATCACGGCCTTAGGGTTCGTGCCTCGGGGGACACGCAAGACCATCTCAGCACCCCCAGCACCACGACCGGAGGACACAGTGCACCGCCGCCGTTTCGTCGGGGCGGCCACCGGCACCGCCGCCGCCGTCGCCGTACCCCTCGTCAACGCAGCTTCCCACCCCTCCCGCGTCGGCACCTCCGACGTGATCCGACTCCGAGATCACATCGCGAACCTCGTCGAGCTGGACGCGGCACGCGGCGGACACACCGCCCTCGAGCGCGCAGCCCTCGCGGGAGCCTTCGAAGCCCTCGGGCTACAGAAGCTCTCCGCCACACAACGCGTGAGGCAACGCCTTTTCGCCGTCGCCTCGGACTTCACCGCAACCGCCGCCTGGTCCCTGATCGACGCGGGGCAGCTCGATAACGCCGGACGCCACCTCGACCGCGCCCTGACCCTCGCAGGCATGGCCCAGGACTCCGAAATGATCATGCAGGTGTGGAACCTGCGCGCCATGCTCGCCCGGCAGCGCGGAGACTACGCCGAAGCCGTCGCCGCAGCCCAGGCCGCCCAGACGACCACCGCCGCGCGCCGCAGCCCGCTGCACGCCTCACTCGCCCACGCCCGGACCTCAATCGGTCATGCCCACTCCGGGGACGAGCGCGGGGCCCTGCGCTCCCTCGGCCGCGCCGAGGAAGCCATGTCGAAGGCGGA
Organism: Streptomyces sp. NPDC020597; assembly: GCF_044335095.1. Classification (NCBI taxonomy): domain Bacteria; kingdom Bacillati; phylum Actinomycetota; class Actinomycetes; order Kitasatosporales; family Streptomycetaceae; genus Streptomyces; species Streptomyces sp. NPDC020597. The sequence continues at coordinate 18,055 of NZ_JBIRUL010000013.1, forward strand.
CACCGCCGCCCCACTGCCCATCTGGATCGCGTTCTACGGGCCTGCGGAACTGCACTCGATCACCGCCATCGTGCGGGACGTCATCGGGCAGCCGGCGGAAGCTGAGGCCGCCTCCTACCGAGCGCTCGCCGCCCTGCCTGAGGCGTACCGCCGCAACCGCGCGAACGCCACCGTACGACTCGCCCTCGCCCAACTCCATCAAGGCGACGTCGAGCAGGCGTGCACCACCAGCGGCGACGCATTCCAGATCATGACCGGCGCCCCGATCCCCGGCCGCATCAGGCGAACCCTCGGCGACTTCCAGCGAGATCTGATCACCATGGCTTCCTCTACGCACATCGCGCATGAGTGGATGGACCGCTACCGGACCGAATGGAGCACACCTTGACCACGGCGACCATCGAACTCCGCCACTACGGGCACGACGACCTACAGCAGATCCGGCAGACCCTGCTGGACGTTCACGCCGACGCGTACGCGGACGAGATGGAAGACGAGTTCAACCAGCGATTCCCCTGGTTCGTCGACCACTGGGGCGGACACCCCGGGTTCTCCTGCGTGATCGGCTACGACGAGGACGAACCGGTCGGCTTCGCCTACGGCGCCCCGTCCACCCCCGGCCGCGAGTGGTGGCGCGAACACGTAAGCCAGCCGCCGGCGGATAGCTCTACGTTCTCGTTCTCTGAGCTGATGATCCGCCCCAAATGGCGCAAGACCGGCACCGGCGAACGTCTCCACGCGGCACTGATTGGCGCTCGCCCCGAGGCCCTGGCCGTGCTCCTCGTGGACCCCGACCACCCCAAGGTGCAAGCCCTCTACGAGCGGTGGGGCTACAAGAAGGTGGGGAACCGTCAACCGTTCCCTGACAGCCCGAATTTCGCCGTCATGCTGCTCCCCCTGCACGCAGCGGTAACCGGCCAGAACGGGGATACCGCGTGAACGCGGAATGAGGCACACCAGCAGGCCCGCGCTCAGGCGTTGTAGCCCTCCTGCCGGGCAGCCCCGCCCCATCCGGCCGCCACCTTCACGAAACAGGCGCGGCACAGCGGGTTCGCACCGGTCCCGTAGCACTTGCACTCGTCCGCCTCACCGTCACCGACGTCACCGACGTCACCGACGACGAGACCACCGTCACCGTCCAGTTGGGAGACCCACTCTCCCCGCTGCCGGAGCCCGTCGCCGACCTGATGCGGGCCTGCATCCGGTTCCGCCAGCACCTGCCCTACGCCAGCAGCAGAAGCTCCCACTGGCTCTTCCCCGGCCGCCAGCCCGGACAGCCGATGAACCCGGTCACTCTCCAGGTCCACCTGCGCGAAATCGGCGTCCCGCCGCAGCGCGGCAGGGCCTCCGCAATCCGCCAGCTCGTACTCCAAGCCCCGGCCCCCGTCATCGCGAAGGCACTCGGCTATCACGACAAGACCACTACCCGCCTGGTCACCGAGGCCGACGGAACCTGGAGCCGATACGCCCCTGGCGACCACTGAGAAGTGTGGCGCCGCGTCAGCGTCGCCCTGGACTTCCTGGCCTGGATCGACCAGCGCGGCCTGGCTCTCACCGATCTCGCCCAGGAGCACATCGACGACTGGATCGCAGGAGCCACCAGCCAACGCCGCTACCTGATCCGGTACTTCCTGAAAAGGACCACGAGCCGCCAGCTCACCCGCGAGCTGACCGTCCCCTCCATCCCGAGGCAGGAGCCCCAGAACCTGCTCGACGAGGATGATCGGTGGCCGCTCCTCCAGCGCTGCTTGACCGACGATGCCCTGCCCACGGACGTCCGCGCTGCCGGCGCGATCACCCTGCTGTTCGGCCCGTCCACCGAACACCTTTGCCATCTGACGCCCGAGCACCTCAAGTTCGGCGATAAGCACACCCACCTCGTCCTGGGGCGCCACCCCGTACTACTGCCTCCACGACTCGCCGAGCTCCTTCAGCACCTCGCCGAACAGCCCCAGCTACGACCGCAGCTCTCGCGAGTCCACCCAGGCCCCCGGTGGCTCTTCCCGGGCATGGTCCCGGGCAAGCCGATCTCAACGCACGGCATGACCCAGAAACTGGGTCGCCACGGCATCCCTGTCCGCACCGCTCGCAACGCGGCGCTGGCCGCCCTCGCCGCTGATCTCCCCAGCCCGATCCTCGCCGACGTGACTGGGATGCACCGCCACACCGCACTCCGCTGGGTCGCCTACGCCCGACGCGACTGGGCCGAGTACCTCGCCGCCCGGACGGGCAGACCCGATGAACAGGCCAGCAGAGCGGAAGTGGTGAGCCGCAGTATCAGGTAAGTGGGGCCGCGCTCATGGACTAGGACGCGGCCGAAGAGTGTCCACCTGCCAAGAGAGCGAGCCCCCAGCGAGAGGCGCAGCGCGGTACAACGCCCCGTCACCGCCGCGGTGTTCAGGCACAAGTGTCAGGTCCACCGGCGAATTCACAAGCCCGTCGGCACACCGCACCGCATCAGTAAGCTTGAACAGTTCGCAACATCAGATTGCGACGGACACGGGTGGAGCCGCATCCGGTTCGGTGGGCATGCACCATGGCGCCGACAGCCCTCCCCGAGATGCAGCCCGGGTGAGGGAAGCGCACGATGAGAAAAGGGCACCCTCCCTGGAGGTGATCAGGATGCGACGTCTACTCACCGCCGCAGCGGCCCTGGCTCTTCCAATTTCCCTTGCAGGAGCACCGGCTGTAGCGGTATCGCACAGCATTTCTGCGACCACCGTGGTGACCAGCACTCAGGCCGCGCACAAGTTGACCAGTCCAACAAACGTCGTGGCCCAAGGACCGGACGACGTATGCAACTACACCGATAGCCGACCGAGCCTTCACGTTGGGTCATCCGGGCCGGCAGTCCAACAAGCCCAGTGCTACCTGAATCAGGCCATAGGCGTCGGCTTGGACGAGGACGGCGACTTTGGCCGGGTCACACAATCCGCAACAAAAGACTTCCAGCGATGTGCCGACATCGTCGTCGACGGGCGCATCGGAGCCCAGACTTGGTCGTTCCTTTCCTTCTGGGCCAACGCGCCAGGCGCTCCCTTCTGTTGAGGGACTCCGGCCAGTGTGGTCCTGAAACCGAGTGCCCGGGCGGCTTGGTGTTCCTGCGTGTCTGGCTCGCCCCACGCGCTTGATAAGCTCGCCGGGGGACTCATAATGCTTAGGAAACTAGCTTCTTACTTCGGGACAGCAGTTCTCTTCTGTGGCATAGCAGCACCTCAGTCGACTGCCATCGTCTATCAGCCAATACCCGAGCATTGTCGAGACTTTTATTTTTTTGGCGGGCACGGTCTGGGCGAAGGAGGAGCGGGTGACTGGGGGAGCACAGTCCAAGACATATACAATAACTACGTAAAAAGCATAAACGACGCTGACCCTGACGTGTCAGTCGACGGCGAAGCCATTGCATACCCGAGGACAGAGTTTCCTGGATTTGGGCCCGTGGAATACGCGAAAGAGGCGCTGAAAAAGGAACGGCCTGAGGTGGCCGCCGGAGCCGATGCACTAAAGAAGCAGCTCACGAGCAGGATAAGTGCTTGCCAGGGCGTGGAACACTACGTTCTTGCAGGATTCTCTCAGGGCGCATGGGTGATTCACCAGTACCTGAAGAACGTACCCAAAGAAATGCTGGACAAGATCTCAGGGGTCGCAGTACTCGGCGATCCCCAGTTCACGGGCAGTGGAATTATCTCGAAGCTGCTTCCAAACTATGCTATCCACCCTTATTTCCCCCCGGGAGTCAGACATCAAAGTTTGTGCCTCTCATACGACCTGCTAAGAGCAGGGCGCGCCGTAAATGACCCAATCTGCCGATTCTCCTATACCGACTTCACGAGAGGGGATAAATCGGACCGCAAGTACTGCGAACTAGCCGCCAAAGGATTGATCGACACGATCTGGTGCCCGCATCTTCGCTATGTGCAGACAGGTGGCACTAAGCGGGTTGCTGAATTCCTCGTCAGCGTGAGCTGAAAATAGGAGAATCCCCTCCTTTCTTAAGAAGAGAATGCCGCCACTCAGCCAGCCAGGCAAGGAGCGTCGATGATGTCAGAGGCAATTAGCTGCCCGCATTGCGGTGCGCTGGCTTCAGTGGATGATTCATTCTGTGCTATTTGCGGACGGAGGATTAGGCAGGAAAGTGTCGTTGACGCACGGAAGTCAACGACTGAATCAGACTCAGAGTCCGCGATTCCCGCCAATGAGCGGGGGCGTGACGGGCAAGTGGAAATCAATTCGAACGCTCTCTATGCGGAATATGATTCCCGGAAGCTCACCGTACTGACAGGATATATGGCGGGCGTCATCGGGTTCCCTGTCGGATTGCACAGGCTGTACGCGGGGAAGCCGCTATGGTGGATCTATTTGATTCTTTTCATCCTTGGCGCCATCGGCAGCCTCCTGCTCGTCGGTTTTGTCTTCTTCGGAATCCTGTTCGTCTGGTGGATTATTGACATGGCGCTGATGAAAGGGTGGGTAGAGAAGTATAACCAGACACTGCGCCACCAGATCTTCGGCTGGGCGCGGGAAGCAGAAAGGTATAAGCACTCGAGTTGGGAGACGCGAGTCGGCTGACTCTTATTGCGACAGGACCGTGTAGTCACGAAGATCCAGATCATTCGGAGGTTATCCGTGGCAGGGCAACCACGACTCCATTGCATGAACGGACATACACCGCCACCTGATAAGGAGGCGTCCAAGTTCTGCACGATTTGCGGCGCTCCCATAGTGATCACTTGTCCTAACGGTCACGAAGTCAAGCCAGCTCCTTTCTGCAGCGTGTGCGGGACGTCCTGGCCTTCCGGCGACCTTCCCGCTGATGACGGTTCATCCGAACCGTCGCTGCCACTGACCGGTCGACAGAAGCTTCGACGTGCCCCACCAGCCCTCCTGATCGCCGGGGTGGCGCTACTGGTATTGCTCGTCGGAGTTGGGGCTTACTTCGGCATCTCACGGCTCGGCAACTCGGGCTCCAGTCCCGAACCGCGCCCGCCCGCGCAGCCACCTGCGAATACGCAGACGCCTTCGGTGCCCCTGGCCAGCGAGGTCCCCCAGCAATACCTCGGCACGTGGGACAGCAGCATCGACAACGCCACGGGGCACCACACTCGCCGTCTCGTCATACAGCAAGGCGAGGTCGGCGATACAGTGCTCTTGCTCACAGCGGATGGCCCCACCAAAGACGGTGGCACGTACCACTGCGGCTTCTCGGCCGAGTTGGCCTCAGCACCAACGGCCGACGGCCCCCTCCACATCGGGCCGTCCACGGTGACAGTGGCTAAACCGGCGTCAGCCTGCACCCCAGGCGCCGCCAGCACCGTCACTCTCCTGTCCGACGGCAGACTCCGACGGGTAAACGGTGAGCAGTTGACGTACACAAAGGCAGACTGAACGTGGTCAGGGCGACGTCCGTCACTCGCTGCGCGGCTATCTCTTCCCACGATCAGGCCAACGAGCAGACAAGCCGAACCTGACCATCCTGAGCTATCGTCAAGACTTGTGGATCAGTGAGCATTTTCAGCGTTGCCTCTCCAGGGTGAGGACGGCTTTCGCGATGACGCTCATGCGGTTGGGGCTGACGCGGGATCTGCGGAAGATCTGCCAGGACTTCAGCCGCGCCATGCCTCGTTCGACAGGTGCCCGGGAGGCGGACAGGGCCCGGTTCTCGGTCCGCTCGGTGAGGGTGAGTTCACCGCCTGGCGGGCGACGCTTGGCAGTGGTGACCCAGTCGCCCGCACCGATGTAGGCCATGTCGGCGAGGATCGGGACGCCTTGGCGCGCGCAGATCCGGAGGATCTGGTGGGTGCGGGCGGCCGTCAGATCGTGTGTTCGGCCAGGCAATGCCGGCGACAGCCACAGAATCTCGCCGGCAGGGTTCGTGACGACCTGCACGTTCACCCCGTGCCGCTTATGTTTCGAGGAGTAGTCGGCCCTGCCGTCGCCGACGCGGTCGCACTCTGCGAGCGTGCCGTCCAGGAGGACGAAGTCCGGGTCGTGCGCGCGCAGCGTCTTCAGCAGGCCCGGCGCCTGCTCGGCGAGCAGACCCGTGACCGCGGCGACGTAGGTGTGGGCGGTGCCGACGGATATACCGAATGCCGCGGCGATCCTCGTGAGGGTGTCGTGGCGACGCAGGTACACGAGTGCGACCAGCGCACGGCGGTGCGGCGGGAGTTTGCACCGCCGGTCACCCTCACGGGTGACGATGAGCATCGTGACCCACTCGACCAAGGCGTGAGGCAGGTCGAGTGCGGCAGGATATGGAACCAACAGGGCTCCTGTGCTGCTGAGTTGAGACGTCGAACACCTCCCTCAACGGCACGGGGGCCCTGTCCGTTGCGCGCCCCGACCTCACACCGCCCCGTCACCCGTTCAGTGTGCTCCTGTATGCGGGTTCTGATCACGATCTGGCCGGGGCCGACGATGACCGGCTCGTCAGACCCGAAGTCTGGCTTGCTCTCCTTGCGCTCGAATCCCGGCTCCCACAACTCGCCGACGGGAAAGTGGCCGTACTCCACGCTGACGGCCCCCGCATGACTGATCTCTGACATGGCTTGAGCCTGCCAGGAGTACCGCCTTCGGTGCACAGGCACCAGTCAGCCAACGTCAGAAACCGGTCGGCGGTCGCGCGCACCTTCCCCTCCGCCGTGCTGGCGTCTCAGCCAGCGCAGCCGACGGTTTCGGCGAAGGGTACGACCTGGGGCCGCCCATTTATCAGCCCCCGCATGGACAGACGCCGGGCAAGCCCTTCATCCGCAAGGACGTGCCCTGCATCGTGAACTGTATTCAGCGGCCGGTGGACTCGGGGAAGCGCTGGCGGCGGTCCGGGTCGTCGACGCCGATCTCGTACCAGGACTCACCGATCGATCGCCCCACGTTGCAGATCGCAAACGCAGTCGGACAGGGCCACTGTCAGGTCAGAAGGTGGGGATCGCGAATTCAACCCACATCGGGTAATGATCAGAGATGTGCCACGACAATTCCGTCAGTGTGGCATCGTCTTGGAGTTCGGGCACGAAGTCCACATGGCCGCCCGCGCCTGCTTCCAAGGTCAGTACCGGTCGGCGTTTCTGCCCCTTGGTGAACCAGGCGATCTGGTCGTAGAAGTGCTCCGTTCCAGGGTGGTCGAAGACGGTCCGCGGAAGTCCCGCGAGCTGCGGGGCGGGGACCAGGCCGGTGGAGGTGAACGCCTTGAACAGCGGGTCGTCGGCCCGGTCGATGTTGAAGTCTCCGAGCGCGATGAGGTTGTGGTCCCAGCCGAACTCACGCTCCGCCCAACCGGCCAGCCAGTCGGCGATCGCCTGCAGCTCCGGGACCCGCTCGGTAGCGTCCTCGCCATACAACACGTGGAGCGTGACCAGCGTGAACGTCTGCCCGCGTGAGAGAAAGCTGACCGCGTAGGGGGTGCGGGCGAACTGGCGGTCAAGCCCTCCCGCCGGGACACCCGTATCCTTCTCAATAGGCACCACCAGCTCGCAGGCCAGCCCGGACGGTTTGACCCGCCGCGTGTCGAACAGGAACGCCAGCCGTTCGTCGTTGCCGGCCTTGCCTTCGGTCACGTCGGTGAGGATGAACGCCCAGTCCTCCCCCAGCACCTTCATCAGGTGCCGCAGGGCCCGCAGGTTCCCGCGGACCTCCTGCACCGCGACCACGTCGAACCGGCGCACCACCGCGGCGATCAGGTGCATATCGGCGAAGTTCCGCTTCGGCGAGGCGCCCTCAGGGGTTGTCCAGGCCTTGGTCAGGCCGGAGAACGCCCGCAGGTTCCAGGTCGCGATCCGCAGGCTCGTCCCCGGATTCGGTGGCACTAGCGCATCGAGGGCCTCCTCCCAGCGCGAAAGCCGCGCGGCGACCCTCTGCGGCGGCGCCAGGACATCCAGTTCCGTCAACACGTGGACCTCCCCGTTACAGCTGTTCGTGCATCGAGAGTCGGTGAGACATGAGGCAGCAGGCAATAGCCCATTGCGGTGGCAGCCGATCCGTGGAGGGTATGTCGCGCACACCACGAACAGGCACGTCCGACTGGTCAATCGGAAGTGGCTGGTGGGGCATCCCGATAGTCACGGGGAGCAATCGTAGGGGGATCACCACCCTTGACCGTAAGGGATTTTCGCCCAGACGCTCCACCTCGCAGCCTCAGCGCGGGGTTGGGAAAAGCACTCCCGCGACGGCGGTGAGGACGACGTCGTGCGCCAGCAGCTGCGAGCGCAACACGAAGCGCCCCGCGACGGCAGGGAGCGCCTTCGCGACCGGCGATTCATGATCGACTTTGCTCGCTATTTGTCGACTTCATGGCTGTCATTCGGATGAGGGTTAGGCCGTCGAAGTCTTCAGGGACGCGGCGGCGGGTTCCTGCGGTGCGGATGGCGTAGCCCTGTTCGGTGGGTGCTGGGTGAATGAGGACGGCTGCTCCGTTGCCGACGGTTTCGGTGACTGCTTGCCAGAGGTGGTCGCGTACGCGGGCGGAGACGGATCCGACGAAGATGCCGGGTACTACTTCGCTGGTCCACCGGCTCAGGGCGCCGCGCAGGTGGTCGGGGACGGCGGTGGTGGCGATGACCAGCATGGATGGCATCACGTACCGCCTGATGCGTAGTTGACGCCAGCCGGAAGTGTGCCTGCCTTGGGGTCCCACAGGTGGACCATGTCGACGTCGCGGCGTTCGGAGTGGTCCTCGCCGTCTGGGTCGGCGTCGGTCTGTGCTGGTGTCAGCAGGGCCTGGAGGTCGCGGACGATGCGGGGCAGCAGCCGCAGGAGGCGGAGGTCTTCGCGGAAGCGGCGGCGGGCTTCCTGTTCGGGGTTGGTGGACTGGTGCAGGGCGAAGGCGACGGGGAGGGTGGTCTCTGCTTTGTAGAGGTCGGCGATGTCGTAGACGAAGGCGTGTTGGGTGCCGGCGTGGACGAAGCCGAGGGCGGGTGACAGGCCCAGGGCGAGCAGGGCTGCGTGGACGATGCCGTAGAGGCAGGTGTTGGCGGCGGACAGGGCGAGGTTGACGGGGTCTTGGGCGTGCCATTGGTCGGGGTGGTAGGCGCGGCGAAAGCGGCCGATGCCGTGCTGCTGGGCGAGGATTTTATAGAGGGCTTTCATGCGCTGGCCCTCCATTCCGCGCAGCTGTTCCAGGGTGATGGCATCGGGGAGTTCGGTGGCGTCGAAGCGCATGCCGTACATGCGTCTGGCGACGTCGAGGCGCCGGGCGGGCTCTGCCCAGGCTGTGACCTGCTGTTCGAGCCAATGGGTGGTCAGGGAGTCGGGCAGGATGCCGGCGTAGGCGCGGACCCCTCCCGCTCCGGTGCAGACCACGCTGGTGCCGTGGCGGGCCAGAGTGGTCAGGGCAGGGGTGGTGATGGACACGCCCGGGCCGAGCAGCAGGCAGGACAGGGCCGCGGTGGGGAGGTACACGAGGTCGGTGCGGTCGTGGGCGACCTGGATCTGTGCGCATACGCCGGTGTCGTCCTGGACGACGCGGACCATGTCCAGGTAGAGGAACGAAGGGAGTCTGCGACGCGGGGCAGCATGGCCAGCGTGGGCGCGGCCAGGCGTCGGCGTGCCTGGCCGCTGTTGTCGGCGGCGCTCACGCTGCGGCAGCCGGGGCGAGGCTGAGCAGGCCGGCTCCATAGGGTTTGCCGCGGCCGATGCCGTTCAGGACGGCCTGGGTCAGGGCGTCGGGGTCGGTGACGGTGGCGGTGCCGTCGTAGCGGATCAGGCTGTGCCGCATCGGTGGGGCCTGCGGACCTTGGGGGCGTATGGGGGCCACGTTGGTGGGGGTCAGGAGGTGGACGTTCAGGCCGGCGTCGGCGGCGCGGCGAAGCCACCACTGGTCGGCGTCCCCTCCCGAGAGGGGGATGATCTTGCCGCGTTTGTTCTTCTGGTCCTGGGGGAGGCGTTCGCGTTTGGCGGGGTTGAGGACGATGCGGTAGCGGACGGCGAGCCCTTTGCGTAGCGCGGAGAACATGGGCGCCAGGTCTTTGATCTCGGCGTGGCCGTAGCCGGCTGGCAGTAGTGCCGGGTCGAGGTGGGCGGCCTGGACGAGGAGGGTGCTGGCGGTGTCGGTCTCCTCGAGCCGGTACAGCAGTCCGGCTTGCAGACGTGGAGAGTGGCCCAGGTTGTCGGGGGCCATGCGCATCACGGTGCGGTGCATCTGGGTGGCGTCGCGCAGGTCGCGGTGCACGGCGCGGTGGTGGGGGTTGAGTCGGATGCGGGCGAGGATCGGGTAGTGGTTCATGCGCTTTCCTCGGGGTGGGCGTAGTCGATCAGTCGCCGCATCAGGGTGTGTTGGGGGCCGGCCAGGGTCTGGGGCAGCGGTTCGATGCTTCTGTACAGGCGGCGCATGCGGTGGCTGCGGCCGTGCGGGGAGAAGCTGACCGGGATGTCGTTGACGTCGAGGGTGTCGGTCTCGGGCATGCTCGGGGCGGGCGGGGGCTCCTCGCGCAGGAACTCCACATCGACGGTGGCGTCTCCTGGGCCGGCAGGAAGAGTGCGGCTGAGCGGCACGTGGTGGCGCAGTTCGGCTTCGGGGTCTTCGACGTGGCTGCGCAACACGAAGGGCTCGTCCGGCACACAGGAGCGCCGGCCCAGGTAGGGGGCCCAGTGCGGGCGACACAGCGCCTGGGCCATCCGGTTCAGGATTTGGTCGGGTCCGGAGACGGCGACGACGAACACGGCGTCGGCCAGGTAGTGGCGTCGGGTGATCACTGCGGCACCCTTGTTGCTGCCGCCGCTGGTGGCGGCGGTGCGCGCTTTGGGCAGGCCGCCGCCGACGGTGTGGTAGTCGATGACACGTACGCCTGGGCGGTCGACGCGAACGATGAGGCGTAGGTGGTCGTAGTGGTCGGGAAGGCGGTCGCCACGGCCGATGCCCTCCGCGGCGGCGAAGAGTCCGATGAGGGCGGAGCGGGTGGGGAAGGGGGCGGTGTCCCGCACGGCGGTGAACGCGGAGCGCTCCCCCCACGATTGCAGGGGTCCGGCCAGGCGCAGCAGGATTGCGCTCACTGGTGCTCTCCGGACTGGGGCAGGGCTGCTTCCAGGGCGGCTTCGATCAGTTCGTCGTAGGAGTCGCATGCCTCACCCAGTCCGGTGAGGTGTTCGTCGGGGGCGATGGTGGCGTGGCCGTGGAAGCGGCGGCTGCGGTTGCCGGTGAGCCGGTTGATCTCGTGCGCGTAGGAGGCGAGTGCCTGACGGGAGTTGATCGAGAACCCGCCCCGCAGGTCGGCGGTCACGGGGGTTTCGAACGCGGCGGCCAGGGAGAGCGGCCGGTGTTCGCGCACCGCCAGGTAGGCCAGGTCGGGCAGGGTGTGCGGGGCGGTGCTGTTGCGTTTGGCCTGGGGCAGCGAGAGCAGGAAGTGCTCCGCGAACGAGGCCAGGACGGTGCGGGCGGCTTTGGTGTCGCCTTCGAGGTTCTTGGCCAGGTCGGTGACATTGACGGTGGCGTAGCGGTAGAAGACGCCGGCGCTGAACTCGGCGGTGTCCAGGTGGGCGCTTCCGGTTTCGGCCTCGCCCAGCCAGTCGTCGACGGCGGTGAAGTAGTCGCGCTGCGGCTCGGCGGTGTGGGTGGTGAAGGCGTGGGCGACCTGGGCGGCACCGTCGACATTGGCGTCGGGCAGTTCCGCGAGCATCCGTCCCAGCAGGCTGATGGAGGCGGTGCGGCGTTTGAGGATCTGTTCGATGCGGGCGGGGGGCAGCAGTTGTCCGGGCTTCTTGCTGTCTTTGCCCTTCTCCAGCGCTTCGCGGTGCTCGGTGCACACTGCGGCCAGCTCGTCGATGGCTGCCTCGGGCAGGAACAGCAGGACGGAGGTGTGTCCTTCCTTCTCTGTGCCGATGCCCTTCTTCCCAGCGCTGGCGGCGACCTGTGATCCGGCGAACTCCGCCAGGTCGGCCGGCCATCCGGACTTTTCCAGGGCCTGCTTGACCTTGACGGGCACCATGCGCGTTCGGGCGGCTTTCTCGCCCAGATCCTGCTCGACTCCGTGGCGGATGACGCGTTTCCAGGACTGGCTGGAGACCCGGATGCGGGGGGCGTTGCCGTATCGGACCTGTTTGGGGGAGCCGAGATCGTCGCGGTTGAGGTTCGCGGCCGGCACGGACTGCAGGGCGCTCAGGTCCAGGTAGAGGGTCATCGGGGGTTCTCCTCGGTCACGTCAGGGGTGTCGGCACCCAGGTCGTCGGGCGCGGTTGGGGCGCTGGTGATACGGAAGTAGCTTTCGAGCCAGGCGGTGGCGATGCGGTCGCGGTCGCGGTTCCACCAGGCCATGTCCTCCAGGAGGACGGCCCAGTCCAGGGGAATGCCGCCGGTGAGGAGCTGCCGGGTCAGGGCGGGCAGGCCCGGGTGGACGGCGTCGGCGGACTGCCGCGACATCAGATGCAGGGCGCTCTCGGCGGTCGCCGGCTTCAGGACGCCTTGGGTGACGGCCCGCCCGAGCGCGGCTCCGAGGTTGGCGCGCGCCCGCCGGGCGACAGGCCTCTCGCCGTCTGCCGCGACCGGGGCCGCCAGGTCGCGGGCCGTGCGCGGTCGGGCGGCGATCAGCGCAGCCACCGCGTAGTGGGCGCGCTTGGCATCGGGGTGCGCTTCGGCCGTCCACGGCACGAGGTAGCGGTGCAGGTAGTTGCACCGCTCGACGGGCAGCGCGAGCCCCCGGCGCAGTTCGGCCCTCGTTTGTTTGGACTCGCACAGGCCGAACACGTGGGCCACGAAACGGTCGGAGCCTCGTGTGGGCTTATTCGTCGTCGCGGGCACCGGATCGGAGAGGGGCATGGCACATCCCTGGTAGAGGGGGAATAGGGTCAGCGGGTGCCGTCTGGGCTCTGCTGGTACTGGCCGGATCAGGCCGTGTGCGTAGCGGGCAGCGGGGCGAGCAGAAGGGCGCGGGCGCGGCTGCGGGCGCGCGCCACCCGGATGTCGGCGCGGTTCGCCTGGCCGATCGCCTCGTCCAGCATGGTGAGCGCCACCTCGACGAAAGGCCGTTCGATGGCGGCCGAGGTCTGCTCGGGTGCGGCAAGACGCCAGAACTCTCGTTCGGCGGCTGGCCAGTAGCCGGCCAGCGCTGCCGATACCCAGGGGCCGGGCTTGCGCTGATCGATCCGGACTTTCGCGGTGGGAGATGGGTCGGCTTGTGCGTCGGTGGCGAGCCGCCAGGCGACCTTCGCGGCGAACTCGAGGCGGGACGCGGTGTCCTCGGCCACGCGGTGGCAGCGGCTGATGTGATGCGCCATGGCGGCGTCCGTCTCTTCCTGCCACCGCAGCACGGGCGGGGTGGTCGCCTGGAACCACACGCTGTCCTTTTGCTGACCGTCCTGCTCGAATCCGTATGCGCGTACCCGCAGCGAGGGCAGCAGCTGCTTCGGTAGATCCTCGAGACACGGCGGCCGCTGCGCGCCTTGCGCGCTGTCCTTCAGCAGCAGGGAGTCCAGGTCCCGCCACAGGGCTCGCGCGCCGTCGGCTTCCCGCGGCTGGAGCGCGGTGTCCTTGCGGCGGTCGAGGATCTGGTACGGATCACGCGCCTCAGGGGCCCGCTCGTGCGTCGACCAGGTGAGGTAGGCGTCGGTCACGGCCCGGCCATCGGGCGAGGGCACCAGCAGTGCTGCATGGCGAAACCGGCCCGTCAGCAGCCGGCCCGGCCACGTGATGGCAGGCACAAGCTCCAACGGGGCGTTCAGCTCCGACTCCCAGGGGCAGGCATCTGCCGTTTCCCAGTCCGCTTCGACATTCGGGCCGGGCACTGCCAGCACCAACGTGGTGAACAGTTGCGGCGCCCAGGCGAAATACGACACCGCCTTCCGCAGCGGCGCGGCGTCCCCGCTGCCCGTGCGTACCGCAGTGATCCGCCGAGGCGTGCACTGGCCGGAGGGACCGAAGTAGAGCTGCGCGATCAGGTGCCACGCCGCCTCATGGGCCGGCACCGCGACCGGCGACACGTCCGTGAAATGCCCGAACAGCACCGCCCCGTTGACGCCCGTCGGGCGTCCCAGCACCAGCTTGTTCACCCCGGACGGATTCGGCGCGCCCTTCGCGTCCACGCACTCGGCGGCCAGCCGCGGATCCTGCAGAAACGGCCGCTCTCCGTCGAACAGGTCGAAACGGCCCGTCGGCACCTCGCGGTCGAAGTAGGCGTCCACCGCCTGCGGATCGAACCGGCCGCGCTTGAGGACCCTGCGGCGCAACGCGTGCCAGTCATCGATATCCTCCGCGACGCCCGCATCGTCCAGACGCACTCCTGCGTCCTGGCTGATCCGTGCGGTCATCGCGGCCAGAATCCGAAGCAGGCCCGCCGCAGCCGGCGGCACCGATAGCTCCACATCCGCGATCTCATGCGCGCGCTGAAACAGATCCCGCAGACCCAGCCGCACCGATTCACCTGTCAGCAACCGCACCGGAATCCACGGCTCGTCCCGCAGATCGAACCCCCCACTCACGTCCTCACTCCTTCGTATGAACGCAGTCCAACGCAACACCGCGGCATGGCAACCAGCCCGCAGGCCAATCCCCGGCGTCGTGCCCGACATTGAAGCACCGGCCACTGACAATGGCCCCTAAAACGACCGGGACTTGGACCAGTGGAGCAGTATCGGGACCGTGACGCAGAAGAATGAGGAAGGTGGATGGCCAGGGGTGGTTTCAGGAGGGGTTTAGGGCTCGCGTGTGGTAGTAACGGAGCGGTATCTTCGCGTCGTCGCTGTCAGGGTGACGGTGCATCAGCCAGCCCCGCCCAGTACGGCTGAGCAGAGCTGGGCTGATCGTGCTGCGCGCCAATCCGGCTTCGGTTGGAGCGTGCGGCGTGCGGCACTGCTCCTTGCCGCAGCTGAATGCCTGCCTCCCCGCTTCCGTGGGGGTGTTTCCGTGGATGGGCACGGGTGGCTCTGCCCCGCAGATCCTTCCCCGCCGATGTGGGGGCACCGGGCAGAGTCCGGCTGCACGGTTACTGCCGTACAAGCCCGAGGTCCTCGTCCAGGCGTAGTGTCTTGCCGCCGACGGCCACCGCGCAGGCCTCTCCATCGACGACGGGCTGGTACAGCACACGGACGTCGCCGAGCATCGGATGCTCCGCCCAGGACGCTGGAGGAGCGAGCGCCTGCGGGTCCTCTGCGCGAAACCAGTCGGAGCTCACCGGGACGGTGCGCCGCATCACCGCTCGCACCGCCGACGCGGGTATCTTCTGCCCCGCCCCCGGGTCCGGGATCGGTTCACCGCCCGCGAGGTCGAGCGTCGTCCGCCCGTCGGGGTGTACGTATGCGCAGAGCAGTCGCACCGATTGGGCTCCCAGCCGGGTAGCGGTCTCCCACTCGTCCTCCTCGCCCGGCAGGCTGTGCAACGCGTGCAGGCCCCTCACGCTCCGCACCCGGCAGACAGCCACCAGGCCGGCCTGCCCCCGTTGTGCCAGCCGCTTGCCCTGATGCGCGGTCCAGGCCGCCCTACGCCCGCTGTCGCCCGTGTCCCAGTCGAAGGATTCCGCATTGGTTCCGTGCACCGACTCGACAAGTTCCTGCACGTCGTCGGGGATCGAGACCGCATCGTCGGTGATTTCGCTCAGCTTCTCGGAAGTCTTGTCGAGCAGGAACTCGGAGTACACCTCCCCCCACTGCCGAGGCACTGCTCCGCCGTCGGACAGCGGGTCCAGCACGACAAGACGCGGCTGCCGCGCCCAGCCCGGGCGGCCGCGGCCACCGGGGTAGCCGTTGCTGGCCCACCAGCTCTCATGGCGCCAGCACCGGCCGGCCCGCTGCAGCAGCAGGGCTAGCGGGGCGAGGTCGCTGATGACGACGTCGGCGTCCAGGTCGAGGGACTGCTCGACGACCTGTGTGGCGACCACGATGCGGCGCGCCGGGCGCGGTCCTGTGCGCCCCATCCCCTGCGTTACCTCGCCCGTCCGTGCCTCGCGCACGTCGCCGGGGAAGCGGGCATGCAGCAGCTGAACCATCCCCGCATCGGCGTGGGAGCGGTCGTCGAAGCGTGCGCGGAGTCTGAGGTACGTCTCCTGCGCATCGCCGACCGTGTTACACACAACCAAGGCGGTGCCGCCCTCGGGGCCCGCGGCCGCCGGTTCCACCAGACGCTCGATCACCGCCAGGCGGTCACGGGCCATGCCCGAGCCCCGGGTGACCGGCTCCACCGCGACATGCAGCTCCATGCTCCGCTCGACGGCCTGCTCCCGCCGCCGCGGCTCCGAGATCTGCGTCGCGCAGGCGCTGGCGCCGTCCACATACAGCCAGCCCGGATACGGGGCCGGAAACGTCCGCTCGCCCAACTCGTCGCGTTTGTGTCCGGCGCCCTGCAGATACTCCTTGATCAGCCGGTCGCTGACCGAAGCCGGCAAGGTGGCCGACAGCAGAACAACCGGAACGCCAAAGGCGCCGAGCCAGTTCAGCAACCGGCCCAGCAGCACCTGCATATAGGCGTCGTAAGCATGCGCCTCGTCCACGATGACCGTCTTGCCCGACAGCGCCAGCAGCCGCAGAGCGTTATGACGCACCGGCAACACCGACATCAGCGCCTGATCCACCGTACCCACCGCGAACTGCGCCAACAGCGGACGCTTAGAACCGCGCAGCCACTGCCGCGGACGCATATCGGCCTGCGCCCGCTGCCGCCCCGCCGCCACCTCGTCCCCGTCACAGGTCATCACCTGCTGGCCGGCCTCCAACGACTCATCCGAGTACGCCGTGTTCAACCAGGCCATGCTGTGCACCAGAGTCAGACCCGCCCCCTGACCGGACTGCCGTGCAAGAGCCCGCGCGATCCGCCCGTACATCTGGTCGCTGGTCGCCAGCGTCGGCAGCAAGAACGCGAACCCACGCGTGCCGAACACACCCGACAGCACCCGCTCCGCCTCCAGAGCAGCCTCGCTCTTACCGTCCCCCGGAGCAGCCGTCACCAGCAGGATCCCGCCCCCGCCCCCGGCTCCCACCGCCGCTGGCAACTCCTCAATGACCGAACGCTGCAGCGCATTGGGCCGCCCGTCGATCCCGTACGCCTCAGCGAAATCCCTGCGTCGCAACCGCACCGGCTCCAGCCCGGCATCGGCCACCAGGCTGGCGGTATCCGCACACGAACGCGCGAAGTGCGCCGCCAGCGACACCTCCAGACTCCTCTGCCTTGGCTGCAGATAATCAGCCTGGCTTACCAACCAGTCCGCGAGAATGACCACCCCCGTCACCAACACCCCGGCAGCCGGCTTGAACGACTCCGGAGCCTCGGGGGAACCCAGCAGCCCGTGCACCGCCGACGCGTGCGCCGCCCGCTGACGCGCCCAGGCCGGTCCGCCCAGAAACGGCGAACCGCCCCCGCCCTCGTTACGGTAGAAGCGGCCGTGATGACCCCCGACGATCTCTGCGACCCGCTCCGCCGCCACCGTCTCCCCATCGGCGTCGAACCCAAGAACTGCCAGCACGTCCGCGGCCGCCCTCATTCCGGCCACGTCGTGCCCCAGCCGCTCCGAGCCCATCCACTCGCGGTCCCCGCTCAGGGATGCGGCAAGTCCCTCGCTGCCGTGCCGGGAACAGAACTGAAACCCCGACAGCTTCCCGATGTCGTGCAGCCCGGCGCACAGCCCCACCACCGCACGGGCCCTGCCCGGCTCCTCAGTGAAGCCCAACCCTTGCGCGATACACCGCCGTTGCGCGGCCGACAGGTACGCGTCCCACAGGTGCAGCGCCATAGCGGCGGCGTCGAGCAGATGCCTGACCAGCGGGTACGGAGCAAGCTCTGGATCAAGACCACGGGACTTCCCCCACACCGACTCATCCGACTCCTCCTCTCCCCCCATGCACGACATGACAGAACCCCTTTCCTGCTCCACCCGCTCACTGTCCCGGTGAACCACGGATCCAAACACACGCCACTGACACCACCCAGGCCCTGTCGACCGACTAAGGTCACAATGTGATCCCGCCTCCACGACATCTCGGACCCACGCCCCTGGCAAAGCAAAGGCAAAGCCGCCACTGAGCCGCAGGTCAGGAAGAGTCCTCCCCGCCGACGCGGGGGTGTTCCGCAGGCGATGATCCGCGAGTGGGAGGGGTACGCGTCCTCCCCGCCGACGCGGGGGTGTTCCGACGAAGCGGTTGACCAGCCAGGTGGCGAACGCGTCCTCCCCGCCGACGCGGGGGTGTTCCGCAGCGGCGCCACTGCTTTCGCGGAGACGCGGCGTCCTCCCCGCCGACGCGGGGGTGTTCCGTAGTCGTTCTCGCGGACGGTCTCGACCTTCACGTCCTCCCCGCCGACGCGGGGGTGTTCCGCCGTCGACGCGGATGATCCGGGCGTGGTGGAGGTCCTCCCCGCCGACGCGGGGGTGTTCCGCTGTTCATCGCGGTCTGCGTACGGCATCTGAGGTCCTCCCCGCCGACGCGGGGGTGTTCCGCCATCCGGCTGCGCGGCTGGCCCGCCGACCTCGTCCTCCCCGCCGACGCGGGGGTGTTCCGACTTCGTGGTGAAGGGCGTCGCCCTCGCGCAGGTCCTCCCCGCCGACGCGGGGGTGTTCCGTCACGTGAGATTCCTCCGGACGCCCGAGGAAAGTCCTCCCCGCCGACGCGGGGGTGTTCCGTCGACGGGCACCGCGCCGGGCACGAAGCCGTCGTCCTCCCCGCCGACGCGGGGGTGTTCCGCGGCCAGGGCGGCGCTCCAAGACCGTCCGGCCGTCCTCCCCGCCGACGCGGGGGTGTTCCGCCCTCGACAACAGCGAGACCGGAATCGACGTGGTCCTCCCCGCCGACGCGGGGGTGTTCCGTCTGGAGGATGGTCACAACACCACCCCGGGCGGTCCTCCCCGCCGACGCGGGGGTGTTCCGCTGATCGAAACGCTGGGCTCCGCTGGGCTCCCGTCCTCCCCGCCGACGCGGGGGTGTTCCGATGCCCGGGCGGGTGGTGACCGTGTCCATGTTGTCCTCCCCGCCGACGCGGGGGTGTTCCATCGAATGCACGAGCAGGATCGAATCGGGATGCGTCCTCCCCGCCGACGCGGGGGTGTTCCGATCATGAGCGCCGAGTACGACATGGTGTTCGGGTCCTCCCCGCCGACGCGGGGGTGTTCCGTTCGGGCAGTTCGCCGCGGCTGACCTGACCGGGTCCTCCCCGCCGACGCGGGGGTGTTCCGGCGGGGGTCGACGCGTCCGGGTCGGCGTCGTAGTCCTCCCCGCCGACGCGGGGGTGTTCCGAGGACGGCGACCGCGACTTCACGCCCGAGGAGGTCCTCCCCGCCGACGCGGGGGTGTTCCGGCTGCCGACCGCAAGACGTCCAGCGAGTCCGGGTCCTCCCCGCCGACGCGGGGGTGTTCCGCTGGGGCCGTTGCCGGTGGTGGCGTGGGTGGCGTCCTCCCCGCCGACGCGGGGGTGTTCCGTACGATCAGGTCATTTTCTGGCCCCGCACGTCGTCCTCCCCGCCGACGCGGGGGTGTTCCGTACCTGATGCGGGCGGGCATCATCGCGCAGAAGTCCTCCCCGCCGACGCGGGGGTGTTCCGTTGACGAGGCTGGTCAGCGAGTCGGATACGGCGTCCTCCCCGCCGACGCGGGGGTGTTCCGTAGAGGTCTTCCACGCGGCCACGCTCGATGTGGTCCTCCCCGCCGACGCGGGGGTGTTCCGGCGACCCAGATGACGACAGCGATAACGCCTGAGTCCTCCCCGCCGACGCGGGGGTGTTCCGTCGGTGCGCCGCGGGTGCGGGTCTTCCGCGTCGTCCTCCCCGCCGACGCGGGGGTGTTCCGTACCTGTCGGTGTCCGCGGCGGACACTCTCGGGTCCTCCCCGCCGACGCGGGGGTGTTCCGCGGGGGTACTCTCCGGTTAGGCATTCCGTCAAGTCCTCCCCGCCGACGCGGGGGTGTTCCGCTCGAACTCCAGCCCGAGTCAGACGCTCAGGCGTCCTCCCCGCCGACGCGGGGGTGTTCCGTCGGGGTCGGTGGCGTGGTCGCGGCCAAGCCAGTCCTCCCCGCCGACGCGGGGGTGTTCCGCGGCCCGCGTCCGCGTCGTACTCCTCCGCCTGGTCCTCCCCGCCGACGCGGGGGTGTTCCGGGAGGGGCCATGCAGTTCTTCAAGCCGCTTTCGTCCTCCCCGCCGACGCGGGGGTGTTCCGGTAACTTCCTACCCCTCTGCTACAACCGTCTGGTCCTGCCCGCCGACGCGGGGGTGTTCCGCTGAAGCAGATCGGCTTCCCCTTCGAGTGGCTGTCCTCCCCGCCGACGCGGGGGTGTTCCGGGATCGGCCTGCTCGCTGGTGATCTGGTTGACGTCCTCCCCGCCGACGCGGGGGTGTTCCGATCAGCACCGAGTACGCGCACCAGCACGGGCGGTCCTCCCCGCCGACGCGGGGGTGTTCCTATGCCGCCGGAACTGTCGGCCGTGGTCTCGGCGTCCTCCCCGCCGACGCGGGGGTGTTCCGGCGCGGGCGATCGGCTGCGGCACCGAGCGCGGGTCCTCCCCGCCGACGCGGGGGTGTTCCGCCCGCCCGGACCACCGCCACGCCCACGGCCGCGTCCTCCCCGCCGACGCGGGGGTGTTCCGCGCACCCGCGGACAGATCGCGCTCCTCGACCAGTCCTCCCCGTCGACGCGGGGGTGTTCCGCTCTTCATTCGGGGGTCCCGTCGTCGTAGATCGTCCTCCCCGCCGACGCGGGGGTGTTCCGTCGTTCCTGGAGATCACGTTCGCCGCGATCGAGTCCTCCCCGCCGACGCGGGGGTGTTCCGTAGCCGCGTGAGCCGAGGACGTGGCCGTGCAAGTCCTCCCGCCGACGCGGGGGTGTTCCGTTCGCTTCGTGCGACTGGATGGCCCGCTCTCAGTCCTCCCCGCCGACGCGGGGGTGTTCCGGCGTCGCTGACCGACTACACACGCCAGCTCAGGTCCTCCCCGCCGACGCGGGGGTGTTCCGATCACCGCGCCGACGCAGGCCGCCCGCGCCCAGTCCTCCCCGCCGACGCGGGGGTGTTCCGATCTGAACGTTGGGTGGGTCGAGCTGGGGGTCGTCCTCCCCGCCGACGCGGGGGTGTTCCGCTCCGCAATCAGGCCAAGGATTTGGGCCGCACGTCCTCCCCGCCGACGCGGGGGTGTTCCACCGTCGGACTGCAACGTCTCGGACTGACGGAGGTCCTCCCCGCCGACGCGGGGGTGTTCCGCCCTCGCCACCGCTCAGGAGACATCCTGATGCGTCCTCCCCGCCGACGCGGGGGTGTTCCGCTCGACTGGGACGCCAAACACGGCCCCGTCACGTCCTCCCCGCCGACGCGGGGGTGTTCCGTCGGCCGATCAGCGAGGCTGCCCGTGGTGTCGGTCCTCCCCGCCGACGCGGGGGTGTTCCGGTGTGCGCTGCCACCTCGCGGCTGAACGTCGTGTCCTCCCCGCCGACGCGGGGGTGTTCCGACCTCCGGCTCGGCGACGGTCTCCTCGTCGGAGTCCTCCCCGCCGACGCGGGGGTGTTCCGGATCCGCCGGTCGCGCCGGCACCGGTCGTCGCGTCCTCCCCGCCGACGCGGGGGTGTTCCGCGCAGCCCAACGCTCGGGTTCAGTCCAGTCCTGTCCTCCCCGCCGACGCGGGGGTGTTCCGGTGATGACACCGCAGATGATCCAGATGGATGAGTCCTCCCCGCCGACGCGGGGGTGTTCCGGTGATGGCCGGGCAGGATGCGCGTGCGTCGCAGTCCTCCCCTCCGACGCGGGGGTGTTCCGGACATGGGCAAGCTGCGCGCGGCCGCGCTGGAGTCCTCCCCGCCGACGCGGGGGTGTTCCGCCGCGGCCGGGCCCGCCCCGCAGAGTGGAGAGGTCCTCCCCGCCGACGCGGGGGTGTTCCGTTCGCCGTCCACGGAGCAGGCTCGGTGAACGAGTCCTCCCCGCCGACGCGGGGGTGTTCCGTCGCCGGGGGCGGGCGGGGTCCTGGTGCAGGTGTCCTCCCCGCCGACGCGGGGGTGTTCCGGTCCCGCTCTCCCCGTAGTGGGCCTTGTGGGTGTCCTCCCCTCCGACGCGGGGGTGTTCCGCAGCCCGGCGACCGCACGCCATGCGGCCCCGTGTCCTCCCCGCCGACGCGGGGGTGTTCCGTCGACGCCGCCCCACACGCCGTGCTGCTCGTCGTCCTCCCCGCCGACGCGAGGGTGTTCCGTTCATCGAGGCCCGCCAGCACGACCACCGGGCGTCCTCCCCGCCGACGCGGGGGTGTTCCGTAGAGGTTGCCGTCCGGGCTCAGCTCGAGGCGTCCTCCCCGCCGACGCGGGGGTGTTCCGGCCTCTCCCCCCGCGCCCGCCTCACCGCCGTAGTCCTCCCCGCCGACGCGGGGGTGTTCCGCCGTCGTCCGGGGCGGCGGCGTGCTTGGTGTTGTCCTCCCCGCCGACGTGGGGGGTGTTCCGTCGACACCGCCCTGCACGCCGTTCTCGTTCAGGTCCTCCCCGTTGACGCGGGGGTGTTCCGAACCGCAAGGGGATCCTCGCCGCCGACCTGTCGGTCTCCCCGCCGACGCAGGGGTGTTCCCGAGCCGCCCGATCCGGTACGTGACGTCGAGCGGCCCTCCCCACCGACGCGGGGGTGTTCCGCGCCCGGCCCCGGTGAGGGGGTCGGGCGCTTCGTCCTCCCCGCCGAGGCGGAGGTGTTCCGTCGATCAGCCACAGTTCGAGGACACGATCGGGGTCCTCCCCGCCGACGCGGGAGTGTTCCGCCGAAGCCGACTTCGAGCTTGTGGTAGCGGATGGCCAGGTACAGCCGTCCTCCCACGCCAGGGGTGTCAGGGCGCGGGAGCAGGGTCCGGCGCTGGCTGATCGACGTCCGTCTCAGCGCCCTCGGCGATGACGACGCTGCCCGGGTAGTTCTTGGCGACGTTCTTCGCCGCCTGCGGGTTGTGGGTCTGGAAGGCAACCTTGCCCTTCCCGCCGTCGAGGACGACGCGGTGCAGGACGCGGGCCGGCTTCCCGCCTGCGGAAGCGGAGGGGGTCCGGGCCCTCGGCTTGTTGCAGCCGCAGCCCATCATTTACCGCCCTTGGTGACCTCGCGGACCTTGCGGCCTTCACCGCGCGCGGCCATGGCGTCGGCGGTCGTCTTGTACGGGGTGGGCCCGAACACCCGCTTCCCAGCAGCGTCGACGACCTCGTACTGCGTCTTGTTCTTCTGGCAGGCGCACGGCATGGTCAGTTCCCTTCCGGCTGCTGGGCAGCGCTTGCGGCAAGCTCGGCGCGGACGGGCGCGAGCCGGGCGGTGAGTTCGGCGAGCTCAGCGCGCGCGGCAGCGGCGCGGGCTTCCTCGCGGGTCTTGAGGGCGTCGGCGAACTGGTCGAGGAACGCGGGCTCCAGGAGCGCGGCGGCCACCTCGACGCTGTGCACGGCCGGGGCGCCGTCGCTCGAGGCCGCGTGTTCGGATTCCGGTTCGACGACCGGGGACGGGCTGGACTCGGCGGCCACTGCGGCGGCGGTGAGCGCCAGGTTCGACCGGTCGACGACAGCGGCAGCGGTGAGCGGCGACGAGTGCCCGGGCACCGGAACCGACAGGACGGCCTTGAGCTGCCAGCGCCCGTCTGTGCCCTGCGTCATGTGGTACGAGGGCTGGCAGGCGGCGAACACGGTGCGGTCCCACGGGGACAGCCAGGGCGCGGCGGCGCCAGAGAACCACAGGCCACCCTGGCTCATACCGACGGTGACGACGGCCGCGACGGTGCGGGAGTCGTCGAACTGGCAGACCGCGCTCTCGCATTCGTAGCCGTCCCTGTGGTGGCCGACGTTCATCGTCATCGCACCAGCACGGACGTCCGTCCCGTCGTCGAGGCGGAACCTGGCCCGTAGGAAGTGGGACAGGTCCAGGCCCCGGGCGGCGAGCTTCTCAATGGTGACCTTCCGGCCGTGCACGGCGTGCTGTACGCCGGCCTGCGCCACCCAGCCGTAGGCGCGGCCGTCGATGATGTGGACGCCGCCGCTGCCCGGCGGCAGCTCCTCCGGGGTGGGTTCCCGGAACCAGGCTGCGGGCATCGGCTTCTCGTCCTGCATTGCATGCCAGGCGGAGGCGACGATTTCCGCGCCGCGATCGTCGTACAGGGCGTCGAGGGCTGCGGCGGCCGTCGCCTCGTCTCCCCAGGGCGGGGTGAGCGCCGGGTCGTCGAACGCCTTCGCGAGCTTCCCGTACAGCGTGTCGACGTGGGCGCGTATCTCGGTGCGGTCGTCGTCGGGCAGGTCGACGCCGCCCATGGACCCTTCGAGGACGGCGGCAACCGCGGTGACGCCGCCTGCGACGATCTCCAGGCGCTGCGCGTCGCCGTCGCCGAACACGTCGGCGAAGGGCAGCTTGTACGCGCCGACCGTCGCCGGGTCCTTGTCGGGGTCGCGCCACAGGTAGGCCTGGGCGAGCTTGTCGGGGTCGACGTCGCCCTCGTCGTCGGTGGCCCAGGCGAGAACGCGCGTGGCGGCCTTCCCGGCGTCCCAGGGCGCGTCGCGGTCGTCGTGGACGGGCAGGTCGAGGTCGCCGCACGCCGCCGCGGTGATGTGCCCTTCCGGGATCGTCGACGCCCCCACATACAGGCCTCGGGCGATCCGTACGACGGTGCCGGCTTCCATGGCGCGCGACAGGTGGGAGTGGACCGTCTCCAGGCTCATGCTCAGCTTGCTGGACAGGTGGCGGGGTCCGACGGGGGTCGGCGAGCTCCGCACGTAGGTGACGAGCCGCTCATGCCCGCCGCCGGACGAGGCGACGATCGGCGCTGATGCGGTCTGCTCGTCGAACGGGTCGAGGACGATGCGGGCCTTGTTGTAGGCGGGCATCGACACGAGGGTCGCGCCGCGCAGCCGGGCCCGCGTGATCCGGACGAGGTAGTCGCCGGACTTCTCCTCATGGAAGACGACGCCCTCCGGGTTGTCGGAGTCGCCGGCGGCCGCGGTGATGTGCTCGCCGAAGACCCGGCGAGCAGTCCCGGCGGTGATGGTGCCGCCGGGGCTGGTGAACAGCATCACCGAGCGGGTGCTGTGGGCCATCTCAGCGCCGGACGCGGTCCACTCGGCGCGGCTGCGGCCGGTGATCATCCACGCCCCGTCTGCGAGGCGCATGACGCTCGCCGATGCGAACGACGCCGCGAGGGTGAACGGCGATCCGGCTTCCTCGTCTTCGGCGCTGGTGGTGGTGTCGACGAGCTGCACGTCGACGTCGTCGAGGTCGACGGACACCCCGAGCGGCGCTTCCTGGTCGAGGAGCATCGCGGCGTCGAACCCTGCGGGCTGCGTCATGTACAGCACGCCGGAGCCGGTGATGCGGTTGCCTTCCCGGCCGAGAGTCTGGATCGCGCCGGCGAGTTCGGCGCCCTCGTGGCCTTGCCCCATGGCTTCCGCGTACTGGAGCGGCCACGGGCCTGCGGCGTCCCAGAACAGGGCGCTGGGGGCGAACACGCGGCCGTCGCCGGTCTGCTCGTTCTCGAAGGCGAGCGCGGCACCGTCGGGCGTCGACCAGGAGCGGACAGGCGGGGGTGGTGGGGTGGGTTCCGCCTGCACGGGTGTGGCCATGGGGGGTTCCTCCTCTGCGGGGCCGAGCGGAATGTCGTAGTGGTCGCCGGCGAACGCGACCCGGATCCGGTCGAAGACGATCGAGCCGAGCCGTTCGCACATCTGGTCGAACGGCCATGTGTCGGCGCCGTACGCGCCGGTGACGTGCGCTACCCACGGCGTGTGCTGGGTGGGGGTGTCGGGACGGTCGTGGGTGTCTTCCAGGGACCAGGAGGCCAGGCCGCGTGCGTCGAGGAGGCTGGTGCCGTCGTGGTCGCGGTCGTCGCCGACAGCCCACACCCAGGCCGGGTTGTCGGAGTCGGGGTTCCAGTGGTTCACGCCGAACGCGCGGGCGACGACGGGCCCGGGGAGGTCGGCGGCGCGGGCGCTGACGGCGGCGACGAGCTCGTTGCGCTGGTCGTCGGTCCACTGGGAGGCGTCGTCTCCGAGGAACCACAGCGTGCAGTGGAGTTCGCCGGCGCCTTCCCCGTCCGCGAGGGCGAGGAACTGGGCGTCTTCGTCGCGCGGCAGGAGCGCGATCATGCCGCCCATGAGGTGACTCCCGTCGGCTGCGGCCATCTTTTCCTTCGATCCGAAGACTTCAGGGCGCTGCCCTTCTTTCGATCCGTAGGCGGCGGTGCGCTGCTCTGGCGCCAATCGCAGGACGCACCGGCAGTTGACGGTGAGGGCCGCGGGGGCGGCCGGGTCGCCGGGGTAGGCCATGGCCACGCCGGCGACGGTGAAGGTCTCGTCGAGGAGGCGGAGTTGCCCGTCGGCGTCGTCGTGGGCGTCGCGGACCTTCGCGTCGCGGCGGGTCTGCCACTGCTTCACGAGGGGCCGCCCCTCACCGCTGAGGTCCTCTGCGGCGGCGAGCGTGGCCGCGTTCCACGCCCGGGTGGACTCGGTGCGTGCGACACGCTCCTCCCGGGTCTCACCCAGTTCGACACCGTCACGGGAGAACAGGGCGCGCAGGCGGGCCCGCAGCGCGGCGACGTCCTCACCGGCGTCGAGGCCTGCGGCGAGCTCGGTGACAGCGGCCTCGGTGAGCCGGTCGCCGACAGCCCGCAACAGGTGCTCGGTGTCGGTGACGTAGGAGCCGAGGGAGGCGGGCAGGTCGTCGCCGCGATCGTGGCGGCCGGGCAGGTCGTCCCAGCCGTCGGGGAGTTCGGCGTCGACGTCGCTCGCTGCCTGCTGGCCGGCCGTCTCGGCGACACCGAGGAGGCGGCGCACCAGGCGCGGCACACGCTGCGTCCACATGCGGCCGATCTGGGCGAGGGAGAACCGTGCGGCGACGATCTCTGTCGCGTCGGCGAGTTCGGCCGCGATGTCGGCGGATACGTCGTCCAGGACGGCGCGCACCTCGTCGGCGATGGCCTGTTCCGCCGCGGTGAGCGCATCAATCGGGTCAGCCACGGTTCACCTCCGGGTCGTCGGGGTCGTCGCAGATCTCGCAGACGGCGACGGTGCTGATGAACGTCACTCCGGTCGGGAAGAGGGCGTGCACGTCGACGGCGAGGGCGCTGTTCGCCTTGCAGTCGGGGCACCACTTCGGCCGTGGCGGGCTGGTGGCCACGGTGACGGTGACGCGCGCTTCCCGGCTGTTCACGCGGCCTCGGCGATGCACGGGGCGCGCAGTACGCGGGCCGTGTCCTCGTACGTGTGCGGGTGCCGGGCGGCGAACAGGGCCCGCGCATAGTCGTCGAGGACGTCGGTCAGGCAGTCCGGGTTCAGGCCGTAGCGGCGGGCGATCTCGGGGACGCGCGCCCACGCCCCGTCGAGGAGATGCCAGGCGTCGATCATGTCCGGCTCTACCGGGAACACGGTGTGGAGCTCGGCGGGGACGATCTCGCGGGCCCGGGCGCGTTCGGAGCGGGGGCAGGCCGGCTTGTTCCGCAGGCGTTCGCCGGCGGCTTGGAGCGCGGCCCAGATCAGTCCGTCGACGGCGGCCAGGACGCGTTCGGGGTGGGCGGCTGTAGCGGCGAGGGTGTCGGGAATGCTGGTTGTCTCTCCCACGGGCAGGGTCGTCACGTTGCTCGGCGTCTCCTCGTCGGTGTCCGGGGTGTCGTTGGTGCTGTCCTCGCGCGCTGCGGTCTCGGCCGCTGTGGGGGCGTCTGCCTCGTCGAAGCCGGTCTCGCGGCGGGCAGCGGCGGCGGAGATCAGGCCGGCCTGGAACGCTTCCAGGGCGGTCTGGGCGCGGTTGGCCTGGACGCGGAGCTGGCTGGTGTCGTACCAGACGAGCCACTCGTCGGCGTCTTCCACGCCCTGGTCCTCGAGGAGGGGGCGCATCCACTGCGTGGTGAGCGCGTACGCGACGAGCGCGAGACGCGGCTCGACGCCGAGACGAACAGCCTCGGCGGAGATCGCCCAGGCGGACCAATGGTTCGCGTCGGAGAGACCCAAGAGGATCTCCGCGGGGACTTCCAGGCCGTTGGCGAAGCGGCGGATCGCCTCGTCCCGCAGCTTCAGCGCCAGTTCGTCGAAGTTCGACTCGAACGACATCCACTTGATGTCGCTGATCACGTCCGAGGGCACTTCGAGGATGATCGGGACCGTCGCCGCCGCCGAGTCGGGTTCACGGATCGCCGTCGAGGCGACCTCGAGGAAGACTTCCAGCAGATCATCCTCTGCGTCGCCGGCTGTGCCCGGCGAGGTAGGGAACCTGGTGCCCTTGGGAACGAGGAGGACGCCGCGCCCGGTGATGCGGGAGCGGGCGATCGCCGCGACGGCCGCGTTCAGCAGCTGGAGCTCTTCCAGGAGGACGAGGCTGGAGCGGACAGGGCTGTCGGCCTCGATGTGCCGGTCCGGGGACGGCTTCCACACGCGTATCGCGATGGGCGCGCTCGGGTCGGGTTCGGCGTCCGGGTCGTACGGCGGGATCGGCACGTCCTCGCCGTCGATCTCCGCGGTGAGCTTGCCGCCGCCCTGCTGCTTCACCTCACGGGTGGACAGGACCCGCCAGTCGTAGCCGTCGATCGTGTCGGTCTTGTCGACGGTGGGCCGGATAACGATCCAGCCTTCCCCGGCGACGACCAGGTGCGGGCCGAAGTCGCCGAGGAGGTTGGACTGCCCGTCGGGGCCGCCAGCGATCTCCCGCACGATCTCCTGCGCGGGATGGTTGTCAGGGGCGCGTTCGATCGTGCCGTCCTCGGCGCGGCGCCCGGCGAACAGGGTGGCGCCAGACATGGCATTGCCGACCCACGTGCCAGCGAAGCGAACCTCGGGGACCTCCTTGAAGAACCGCCACGCCTCCGCCTGCCATGAGCTGTCCGTCCGGGACGCCCGGCTCTTCGTCGTCTTGACGCTGTAGCGGGAGGCTGCCGCGGTGAGCTGTCGAGGCACAGGTCAGCCGCCGAACGTGTCGTCGCGGCGGTTCAGGAGGGCCTGCACGCCGGCCACCGCGAACCATTCGATGGCGTGGACCAGCCAGGGGGCGTCATCCCAGCTGTCGGTGGCGAGGAGGTACACGAGGAGCGTGACGCCGGACAGCCACCAGCCGAAGCAGTAGACGCAGCTGATCAGTTGGACGAGGAAGCCTCGGGACCTCGACTCGACCTTCTTCGCGCTCCAGGCGGCGAGACGCTCCCGGGGGCCGTCCAGGATCGAGTCATGGACGCCGAGCTGGGTGGCCCGATACGCGGCGAAGCCGAGCACAGCGAGCACGGGCAGAGAGATCACAGGCCGCCTCCGTCAAGATCCCCAGGTCAGGAACGGCGGCAAGGATACTGCGCATTACTGCGCGCGCAGTACGCGGCATTGGCTCGGGGATGCGACGGCGATACCCGGGCTTCGCCGAAGGGCGCACGTCGAAGCCGGGTACACGAAGGCGTACGCCTCGGGGGCGCTCTGTACCTATGCGCTGGTGGTTCACGCCCTGGCGCGCATCCCTCGTGCAGGTGAGATCGTCACGTGCACTGACAACCTCTAGAAGCGCGCCTCCGCGCCCAGAAGAACGCGAACGCCGACGCCGCCATCTTCCGGAACTTCACGCGGTAGCGATGACGCAGTCACCGCGGATGTTCGCGCCGGCGGTGCCTACCGCGGGCCGTGAACGGCGGCTTCAAGGGGCAGCTGAAGATGAAGCTGCCCTGCACCGGCTGCCTCAGGTACGGAGATCTTCGCCGAGGTCAGCGGCCGGTGGCTCTGGTCGCAGCGAGCTGGACCAAGGCGCACGACGAGATCGACGCGCTTGTCGACATCTTCGACGTCTGAAATGACCCGCGAGAACGCCTGCGCCGAAAGAGATGTTCTCCCCCGCGGTGCCTTCCGGGGGCCGTGCCCAGTGGCTTCACGTTTGCCCAGGTCAGGCCACAGGGCGCCTAGATGGCCCGCCGCGTGGGAGACCTGGCCGTCCATCGCGCCGAACACGGCGGGGCGCAGCCAGCCGCACGCGCCGCTGCTCAGTACCTGCCCAGCGGCGTGAGGCGTCGCACAGCCCCTCCGAGGTGATCCAACTTCACGTTTACGCAGGTCAGTACACCGCGCAGTGGATGCGTCGCGCGCGGGCACCGGCGGATCCTGCCGACCGGGTGTCGTCCCGGGCGTGGACGGCCCATTGTCGGAGTCGTACGCCAAGATGTGGCTGTGGCCTTTCGGGCCCGTCGCCGAAACGGCGGCGGCCCCCTGCTCGCAACAGGAGGCCACCGATCTCGAAGCAAGAACCGACAACCTGAGGAGGTCCCGATTCCCACCGACGACGAGCCTACGGGCTCCCACCGTCAGAGCAAGCCTGACCAGCACCTTGATGGTCCCCCGCTCGGCGAGATGCAGAAGACCAAGCGGCTGAGTCCGGCCCGGATGCGTGCGCGTCGCCTGCTGGACACCGCGAGTGACGAGCTCGTGCGGATGACCGTGAAGGCGATCGTGACCTTCGCGCTCGGATATCTCTACTACTGGCTCCAGAGCCGGTGAAGTGGGGCCGCCCGGGAGCAGAGTGCTCCCGGGCGGCCCCCGAGAGGGCTGGACGCCAGAGCAGGCGGCCAGCGCTCGAAGGCTGATGATCACGAGCATGCATAGGATCACAGGTATGGACATACGGACGGTCGTCGAGGCCCTAGCGGAAGAAGCCGAAGGGCTGATCCGTGATCAGGTGTGGGTCCCGACGTCTGGCGACCGTGCTGTCGCGGCGAAGGCCGCCGCCGACCTGCACGCCGCCGTGGGCGCCCAGCAGTCCCACCTGTCCGAGGTCGACCGGTTGGAGGACCTGCGGGAGGCACTCGCTGCTGTGGCCATCGCACTCGCTCAGAGCCATGGACCCCTGGCCTGGTTCCTGGGCGCAGCTGCCGACGCGCTCAGGCCGATCCTGCACTGGCGCGCCATGCCCGCCGAAGGCCCCACCTTCGGCGCCGTCACGCCGACACCCGAGCAGTACGCGGAAGCCGAAGACGCGGTTCGCCGGCTCCAAAGCACCTTCGCCAGCTTCAACACCGCCTGACCATCCGAAGGGGGGTGCCGGACCCCCCGGACAAGACCTAGCCGATCCTGCGCCCGTACGCCGATGCTGCCCCGCCCGGCCGGCCGCCCGGCTGCGGGGCCTGCGGGCGCGGCGCGTGAACGATGGCTCCCTGGTTGGCCTCGGGTATCAGCCCGTACACGAGGACGCAGGAGGCGTCGATCCGGCCGGGACTGTCCGGGTCCGTCGGCTGCCACGTCGCCCACTCGCGTTCCAGGTCGGTGAACACGCCCCGGAGCCGGACCTTGTCCTGCACCATCTGCTGCGCGATCGGCTCCGCCCGCAGCAACTTCCCCTGCTTGGCCCGCACAGGGTGGATCGCCGGCATGAGGACGTTCTGCGGTATCTCCCCGTCCCGCTGGAGTTTCTCCCACGACGTCTGGATCGCCAGGACACACATGTCCCGGCCGAAGTTCCACTCGACGTAGATGATCGACGCGTTCGAGCGGTACGCGAGCCGGCATGCCGCCATGGACCAGTCGGCGGACGACATCGGCGCAGACACGTCGTCGGTGACCCACACGCGGCCGTCGTCGCCGAGGAAACCACCGATGACGCCGGCGACGTCCCGGCCGCCACCGGACGGGTCGACCGAGACGGCGATCTTCTGCGGCTCCACCGGGGTGGCGGTGTCGCGCAGCAGGCGCAGCAGTTCCTCGGACACGAGCGCTCCTTCACCGGGCTGGGGGTCGCCCTGGTAGAGGGCATGCCAGTCCCGGACGATCGACGTCGCCTTCTTCTGCGCCCACCACGCCTTCAACCGGGCGACGGCACGAGTGGGGATCTTCGGGTGCGGCAGCGGTTCCCCGGGTTCACGGCCGAGCGGATCCGGGCCGAACTTGGGGTCGGCGACCGCGGGGAGGTGGATCACCTTCCACCGGCCGCCGTCCTCGATACGGCCCTCTT
Source organism: Streptomyces sp. NPDC020597 (assembly GCF_044335095.1). Taxonomy (NCBI): domain Bacteria; kingdom Bacillati; phylum Actinomycetota; class Actinomycetes; order Kitasatosporales; family Streptomycetaceae; genus Streptomyces; species Streptomyces sp. NPDC020597. The sequence continues at coordinate 49,811 of NZ_JBIRUL010000013.1, forward strand.
CCTGAATGCGGCGGCCGGCGAAGTCGTCGGGGTGCCAGCGGGTCTGGATCGCCACCACCGCGTTGCGGTCGGGCTGGAGGCGGGACAGGGCCGCCGACGAGTACCAGTCGTGCAGGGCCCGCCGTGAGGCCTCCGATTCGGCGTCGGCGCGGTCCTTGTGCGGGTCGTCGATGATCAGCAGGTTCACGTCGAAGCCGGTCAGGCCCTTGCCGACGGACACTGAGCGGCAGCCGCCGCCCTTGGTGACCTCCCAGTCCTGCATCGCCCCGGACCCGGGCTTCATCCGCAGGTCCCACTCGTCGCCATACTCCTCGACGTAGCCGCGGATCCTCTTGCCCCGCCGCAGCGCCAGGTCGTCCCCGTAGGAGGTGACCGCGACCTTGTCCATCGGGTACATGCACAGCCACCAGTACGGGAACCACTCCGCGACCGTGGTCGACTTCCCCACCTGCGGCGGGGTCAGGATGAGCAGCCGGTCGTACTCGCCCCGGCCCACGGCGGCCAGGGCTTCACCGATGAGCTTCAGGTGCGGGCGCATCCGGAACCGCCGGTCGAGGCCGCGAGCGAGCGTCACCGGGTCCCGCAGCAGATCGGCGCTCATCGCCCGGCGCGCTGCCTCCAGCTGCCGGTAGACCTCCGCGTCGTCCAGGTGCTCCAGCTCGTCCACGGCCACCGTCACCGTCTACGCCTCCTCGTCCTCGTCGTCGCTACCGTGCACGGCCTTGATCCGCTGGTTCACCGACGCCGCCAGCTCGCCGAGGCGGGACCGCCGCTGCTCCGGGGACATCTCCGCGAAGTCGGCGAAGTGCTGCGCCAGCGCGGTAGTGCCCTCGCTGGTGACGGCGATCGTCTCCGTGGGGTCGCCGAACAGGACGCGCCGGTGCCGCATGGCGACGTCCATGAGCCGGATGAAGTCGCCGGCGGACAGCTCATCGGCTCGGAGTGTCTGGAGCCGCTGCGCCAGCTTGCCGACCGCCGCGCCGAGGATCTTCGCGTCGTTCTCGGCGGCCTTGCGTCGCTCCTCCAGCCACATCGCCTCGTACTGCCGGTCTAGGTGCCGGTCGTACGCCTCGACACGCTCCCGCCACCGGTACTGGGCGGCGAGGTTCCTCACGTGCCCGTACGCGAGTGTCAGCCTTTGCGCGGCTTCGGTCAGGGTGCGGGTCCTACCGAGGTCCTTGTACGTAGCGAACTGTCCGTGTTTGTGGGGGGTCTCGTTGGGCTGACGTTCCCACGGGTCCAGTTCGGGGTTCAGGGTGATGGGTGGGCGGGTGCTCATGCGGGTTCGCTGGGGACGTGGTTGGGGCCGGAGAGGTACTCACCTGCCAGGCGTTCGAGGAGTCGCCAGCCCTGCCCCTGCTCTATCTCGCCGCGTCCTTCTGCCGCGGCCATCGGGACCTTGTCGCCTGAGCCCTTGCCGGTCGCGTATGTCTTGAGCGTCGCCGGGGTAATCAGCACGTACGGGATGCCCTGCTTTTGCAGCAGGTTCCGGACGACGCCGTGCACCATGGAGATCGGCTTCGCCGCGTGGCTGTTCTGCGGGATGTCCTCCATCGCCACCAGCTCGACGGCGGGCCCCAGGCCGAGGTGTTCGCCGCCGACGGCGATCTGCACGGCCTCCTCGATCTGCGCCAGGCGCCCGTCGCCGTCCTTCTGCCGGGTCTTCACCGTGGACGTCGAGCCGTCGCGGTAGGCGATGCCCGACGCCGTCAGCGACAGGTCGAGGCCGGCCACCGTGAAGGTGCGCTGCTCAGTCACCGCTGCCCCCGCTCATCCAGTTCTCGGGCAGCGGCGGCGCCAACTGGATCCGCGTCAGAACGATGTCGTCGGCGGTCTGGGCGTAGCAGTTGGCCTTGGCCTCCAGGAACCGGCCGATCAGCTGCTCCGGGTTCAGCCCGGTCGACTGGCGGATCGGGTCGAGGAGCACCGTCACGGGGTCTGCGATGTTCCAGCCGACGACCACGACGCGGGCCGTGCGCAGCTTGAGGTCGATGGACTCGACCTCGACGGGGGTCGTGAAGCGAGGCTCGGTGAGCGCGGCCAGGTAGCGGCGCCCGAAGTCCGTGATCTGGTACGCCGGCTCGGAGCCGGTGACGTACCGCAGGGAGCGCAGCGTCCGCAGGTGCCCCCTGGGGTCCTCGAACGCCATGGCGTCACCGGCGAGGGCGTGGAGGATGCTCTGCGCCTGGGGTGCCATCGGGTTCTCGGTCGCGTGCTTCGTGATCCGGAGCATGGCCGCCCGCCACGCGTGCGTGCCGCGCGTGGTCTCCGCCGAGCACGGGCAGTCGGCGACGGTGGCGGCATGGTCCGCGGGGGTGTGGGCGATGCACTCGCCGATGTTGTTCCGGCCGCGTTCGCACAGCACGGCGGAGCAGCACGAGCAGTGGGGGCACGGCAACTGCGCCGGTCGGAGCTTCTGCGGCTCCGGAGGCGGGCAGGTTGCGAGGGGTTGCGTCATGAGGTTCGTCCCGGGGTCTCGTGTCCGCAGCAGAAGCGACACCGGGAGCCGTCCACGCGTATCGCGTGCGGCGTCCGGCGGTTCTCCTGCGGGCAGTCGTCGAAATCGGCGAGATCGGCGCGGCCTTCCAGCCACAGCGCGGGCGGGGCCGGCTGGGTGGGGGCCGCGGCCGGGCCCGCGAACAGTGCGCGGGCCCGGCCTCGTAGGGCGGCAAGCACGGGGCTTACCTCTTGTTCCGGTCGCGGTGGCGGCGCCTGGGCTTCGCCCGGCCCCGGCCGCCCTTGACCGGCAGGCCCGGTGCCGGGCGGTCCTGCGACGCCTCGGCCGCCCTGGCGGCCTGCCGCGCCTCCGCTTCCAGCGCGGCCGTCTCCCGGTCGATCACGGCGAGGATCTGCGGCGTGCCGTCCTCGGCGGCCTGCTCGACCGCGACCAGGGCCCGCAGCTCCGCCGACTGCGGCAACAGCTTGGCCATGCGGCGCACGGCCGTCTTGACGTGCATGTCGTCGAACCGCAGGTGCCAGAAGGAATCCTTCGCGCCGGACTGCTCGGCCCGCTGGTAGGCCTTGCTGTACTCGTCGCGGGTGTCTTCAGCGGCCTCGCGGGTGACGACCGCGACCGCCGAGCGGACGCCGCCCTCCAGCCACGCGAACGCGTACGCGAACAGCGGCTCCCCCCGGTCCTTCGTCGCCGCGAGGACATCCGGCTTGTGCGTGAAATCGGCGGGAGGCGGGGCCGTCGGCTCCCAGTTCCAGTCGTCACCGGGATAGACCAGGCCGGTCACGACGGACTTCACCAGGCCCGACCGGTACATCAGGTCGATGTAGCCGTGATAGGTCGCGATGAAGGTGGCGATCCGGTCGTCAGCGGTGATGACCGCCTGGCGGCCGTCCGGGACCAGGCCGAACCGCGCGCACGTGATGACGGCCTGGAGGACGCTGGCCGGCGTGCAGCCGCGCAGCTTCGGCAGGGTGGGGCGCAGCGCGGCGAAGAACAGATCGGCACTGATGTGCTTCGGCAGTGCGGCCTCGACGTCGGCCCGGTACTGGCCGAGCCAGTCAGCGGCCGACGCCGCCTGGTCGTCGTGACCGGCGCGCGTCTCCTCGACGACGTCCTCGCCACGGTCGTGCCGGATGTCGTCGCTGCTCGGCGTCGATGCGGCCACCGCCCGCACGCGGTCCTTGAGTGATGTCAGAGCCATGGGTCACAGCTCCTTCGCGGGAACGCGCAGGACGCGGGCCCGGTACTTCTCGTAGACCAGAGGCTTCTCGACCTTCAGCCGCTCGACGTCGACGACCTCGACCGTGGTCATGTACTCGGCGGCGAGGTCGGGTTCCTCTTCCTGAAACCGCTTCGCCGCGAAGTTGCCGTTCTGCTTCCACGACCAGGCGACGCTCTTACCCGACTTGGCGACCGCGGCGCTCTCCGAGATCAGCCGCATCTCGTTCTCGACGGTGTTCCGCTCGCCGTCCAGTTCCTTGATCTGCTCGATCAGGGAGGCGCGCCGCTTGCGCAGCCTGACCGCCTTGTCGCGGGGCACCTCGACGACCTCGTTGGGCTTCGCTTCCCACAGGCGGCCGAGGAGTTCCTTCGTTGCCTCCAGTCCGTCAGCGGGCGGCGGGAACCCCTCGATCACGTGCCGCTGGTACCAGCGGCCGCACACGTCGATCAGGGTGTCGATCAGCTCGTCGTCGCGCTCGATGCGGTGGAAGAGGAGCTTGTTCCCGCCGACGAGGGCGACGGCCCAGCCGTACGACCAGCCGCCGACGGCCATGTTCCAGTGGACTTGCAGAGCGGGCGCGTCGGGGACGCCTTCGGTCCAGTCGTCGAGCTGGTACTCGCTGCGGTTCTTCAGCTCGACGGGTGCCAGGACGACGCCGGACTCCGCGTCGAGGGCGTACCGGTCGACGTTGCAGCGCATCCACGGCCGGTCGACGTTCGCGAGCGTGCCCGGGGTCGGCACGGCCGGGATACCGGACCGCTTGGTGAACATGTACGCGATGAAGTCCTCGATCTCCTGGCCGACTTCGGCGTACTCGCTGAGCGCTGCGCCGCTCGCCACGGCCCGGCCGTGCTTGGCCTCGAAGACGTGGCGGGGGCCGCGGTACTTGTCGAGGCCGAGGAGGGCGGCGACTTCGGAACCGCCGATGCCGCCGCGCCGGACCGCGTCCCACTGTGCGCGGTAGCAGGGGTCGTTGAGGTCGCCGGCGGGCAGCAGCAGCCGCGCGGCGGGTGCTCCGTAGGCGAGGTCGACAGCCGGGCCAGTGGCGGGGGTCCAGGGTTGGGTAGCCTGTTGGGACAACGTTCCATCTCTCTTCGTGGATCGTTCGGGGGATTCGAGGCCGTCGAGCTGTGCTGAGCTCGGCGGCTTCGTCGCGTCACAAGGCGCGAGGGCGCGCTTCGCTATGCGCGCTGTTCCTGGGGCTGGGGCGGCTCGTCGTCGAGCCGCGTCACGCCGCCCGCCGGTTGCAGGTCCGCGACCTGGCACTTCAGGACTGCGGCCATCGCGCGCAGCTTCTCGGGGGTCGCATTGCGGCGGCCCGCTTCGATGTCGCACATCAGCTGGATGCTGAACCCGGCCCGCTCCGCCAGGTCTGCCTGTGTCAGTCCGGCGTTCTCCCGTGTGCGTGTCACCGCCTGTGGCGAGTGATGGAAGGGGGCACCTTTACGGCGCCGCATTCGGTGAGTGGTCATGTGCGCACTCTATGCGTAGTACGGCGTAGCGTCCAGACTGCGCGCGCAGTACGTACATTGGGGCGCAAGTATGCGCAGTATGCACTTTTGGATACGATGCGCGCTCGTGTGGCGCAGTAGCGCGTAGTTGTGCGAACCTGCACCCATGGACGCGCAGAAGAAGCCAGCACCGCCACCCGAGGCCGTGCTGATCAGAGAAGCCCTCAAGCAGGTACGCATGTCCGGCCGCGAGGCCGCCCGAAGGTCCGGCGTCAGCGACGCACGCTGGCGGCAGATCACCACCGGCTACCAGACCGTCAGCGGCCACCACGTACCCGTCGTCGCCCCGGCCGAGACCCTCGCCCGCATGGCCCACGCCACCCAGGTCACCGCCGCCGAACTCCGCAAGGCCGGCCGCAGCGACGCCGCCGACGAACTCGAACGGCTCGCCACACCTCCGCCCGCGGCGACCGGTGCCTCGAGCCAGTACGCCGACGATCCGCACATCAGTGCGATCGCCGCGCTCCTCTCGACACTCCCCCCGGAGGCACAGGACGAGGTGCTACGCCTCGTCAACCGACCCAGCTTGATCCACGATCAAGAAATTTCACGGACACAGCGTGAAGCGGGTTGACTTCTGTCACTTTCCGAATAGGGACTTGCACATTCCGCTACGAAAGGGGTTTCATCACCAGAAAGCAACATGAATGCTCAACTACGGGGTGACGTATGGTCATTGTCGTTCTGTCAGCTCTACTCGGAGCTGCGATCCTTGCGCTCGCACAACTCGCATACTGGGTCAGAAAGACTCGATCCGACGTCACGCGACTCCACGCAGAGCTGACGGCGACGAAGATCGCCGCACTGACACAACTGCCCCTCGCCTGCGAGGAACAACCTCCCGAGCCCGCACGCCGCAAACGGCACTTGGCGCTCTACATAGGCGGCGGCGCAGTCGCCATCCTCGCCTCGTTCGGCGACCGCCTGCGCTCCCTCGTGACCCGACGGCGCGCGCAGGCCGTCGCCGTGGCCGCAACGTCCGTCCTCGTCGCAGGCACCGCCGCGGCCTACTACACCGCCAACACCCGCGACGGCGCGGCACCGACCCACTCGGCACCCGTCCAGTCGATGACGGCCCCCAGCTCCGGTGACATCGACACCCCGACTTCGGAGCCGGGCGCACCCACCGGGCACCACACCGACGCCACGTCGGGCACCCGCGACACGACCAGCGCGGCGACGCCAGACAGCGCCGGCGGCGTCCCCGCCTCCCAACTCACGCACCCCGGCCAGACCTTCGTCGCCGACGAACACCACCCGGGCAGCAGCAGCTACGGCACCCCTCAGCCCCCCAGGGCACACACCCCGGACCGGTCGTACCCGCCGACACCCGCGCCCCCGGCCGACACCGTGCCGCCCGCGCACAGCCCCGCTCCGGCACCGCCGGCGCTGCCGGTGCCACAGCCCGAGCCGGAACCCAGCCCGCCGCCGGCCCCGACGACGTTTCCCGGCGGCACCACGGCGAGCGTCTGCCTCTTCCCCGGCAACTCCAGCCTCGACCTCTGTATCCAGTTGTAGCCGCGCGGACGCTCCTGACGGCCTGTCTCAGAAACGATTCTCCGTGCCTGCCTCGCCGTTAAAGCCCTCATGCCGCACCTGCTCCGGCCGGAGATCAGACGGCGTTTTCACTTCGGGCGAGCATCGGGCGAGCTAGTGTTCTTGGAGGACGTGAAAAGGCCCCGCAGAAGCGAGGACCTGAAACGTTTCCGCTGCTCGCAGGGTGCCTGCCCGCGTGGCGCCTAGTGCAGCGGGTGGCACTCCAATCCACGACCGACGGATCATCCATCTGCGGTTCGTCGAGGAGCGCACACAGGCGGAGATCGGCCGGGAGCTCGGCATCTCGCAGATGCACGTGTCGCGGTTGATCAGCCGCATGGTGCAGCGGCTGCGGGCCGGGCTGCTGGGGTCCGAGGTCGGCTGAGCCGTTCCCGGGCGACGGGCCCGGGACAGCCTCCGGAGCACACCGGGATCGCCCGGGACGGCGAGCGGGCCGTCCCGGGCGAAACTGTGTCGGGTACCCGCCTTTCCCTCATGTATGCCATGTGTGCGTCATCGGGAATTCCTGTGCGGGCAACGTGAGGTGAGGCTTTGTTTCCGCCCGCTTCCGTGGGTTAGCCTGCGGCGGATTTCTCTCATCGCACACTGCCGTGAAGTGCGGAAACACAGGCGCGACATGCGGGGTCGTCCGCCCGGACGACCCGGTTCCGAGTCCCCGCCCGGGGGCTCCTGGGGAGCGGAACGAGGGTACGCATGACCAGCAACGCGACCGAGCCGTCGGACACGGTTCCCGGCGACCACGAGCTCCGCCAGCTCCTGGCCGGCCTGACCGCCGTACGGGACGGGGACTTCGGCACCCGGTTGCCCACCGACGGCGACGGTCTGATGGGCGACATCGCCACCGTCTTCAACGGCATGGTCGACCAGCTGTCGGTCTTCACCTCCGAGGTGACGCGCGTGGCCCGCGAGGTCGGCACCGAGGGCACCCTCGGCGGTCAGGCGGAGGTGCCCGGGGTGTCCGGGACCTGGGCCGATCTGACGGACTCCGTGAACGCCATGGCGGGCAACCTCACCACCCAGGTGCGCGACATCGCCCAGGTGGCGACGGCGGTCGCGAAGGGCGATCTCTCCCAGAAGATCGACGTGCCGGCCCGGGGCGAGATCCTCCAGCTGAAGGAGACCGTCAACACGATGGTCGACCAGCTCTCCGCGTTCGCCGACGAGGTCACCCGCGTCGCCCGCGAGGTCGGCACCGAAGGACGCCTCGGCGGCCAGGCGCAGGTGCCCGGCGTCGCCGGGGTGTGGCGGGACCTCACCGATTCGGTCAATTTCATGGCGGGAAACCTCACCAACCAGGTCCGCAACGTCGCCCAGGTGACGACGGCGGTGGCCAAGGGCGACCTCTCCCAGAAGATCACCGTCGACGCCCGCGGCGA
>NZ_JBIRUL010000013.1:58031-216714 GCF_044335095.1 Streptomyces sp. NPDC020597
GATCCTCGAACTGAAGAACACCATCAACACGATGGTCGACCAGCTCTCCGCGTTCGCCGACGAGGTCACCCGCGTCGCCCGCGAGGTCGGCACCGAAGGACGCCTCGGCGGCCAGGCCGACGTCAAGGGAGTCAAGGGCACCTGGCGGGACCTCACCGACTCGGTCAACTTCATGGCGGGAAACCTCACCAACCAGGTCCGCAACGTCGCCCAGGTGGCGACCGCGGTGGCCAAGGGCGACCTCTCCCAGAAGATCACCGTCGACGCCCGCGGCGAGATCCTCGAACTGAAGAACACCATCAACACGATGGTCGACCAGCTCTCCGCGTTCGCCGACGAGGTCACCCGCGTCGCCCGCGAGGTCGGCACCGCGGGCAACCTGGGCGGGCAGGCGACGGTCCGCGGGGTGTCCGGCACCTGGAAGGACCTCACCGACAACGTCAACGTCATGGCGTCGAACCTGACGGGCCAGGTGCGCTCCATCGCCCAGGTCGCCACCGCCGTGGCCCGCGGCGACCTGTCGCAGAAGATCACCGTCGAGGCCAAGGGCGAGGTCGCGGCCCTCGCGGACGTCATCAACACCATGGTCGACACGTTGTCCGCGTTCGCCGACGAGGTCACCCGCGTCGCCCGCGAGGTCGGCACCGAAGGACGCCTCGGCGGCCAGGCGCAGGTGCCGAACGTGGCCGGCACCTGGAAGGACCTCACCGACAACGTCAACTCGATGGCCAACAACCTCACCGGCCAGGTCCGCAACATCGCGCTGGTGACCACGGCCGTGGCACGCGGCGACCTGTCGAAGAAGATCGACGTCGACGCCCGCGGCGAGATCCTCGAGCTCAAGACGACCATCAACACGATGGTCGACCAGCTCTCCGCGTTCGCCGACGAGGTCACCCGCGTCGCCCGCGAGGTCGGCACCGAGGGACGCCTCGGCGGCCAGGCCGAGGTGGAGGGCGTCTCGGGCACCTGGAAGCGCCTCACGGAGAACGTCAACGAGCTGGCCGGGAACCTGACCCGGCAGGTCCGCGCCATCGCCGAGGTCACGAGTGCCGTCGCCGAGGGCGATCTGACCCGGTCCATCACCGTGGTGGCCTCCGGCGAGGTCGCCGACCTCAAGGACAACATCAACTCGATGGTGGAGTCCCTGCGCGAGACCACCCGGGCCAACCAGGAGCAGGACTGGCTCAAGACGAACCTGGCGCGCATCTCGGGCCTGATGCAGGGCCACCGCGACCTGCCCGTGGTGGCCGAGCTGATCATGGACGAGCTGGTGCCGCTGGTGTCCGCCCAGTTCGGCGCCTTCCACCTCGCCGAGGACGGCCCCGACGGACCCGAGCTGCGGCTCGTGGGCGCCTACGGCTACCCCGCCGACGACACCCGTCCCACCCGCATCCCCTTCGGCCGCTCCCTGGTGGGCCAGGCCGCCCGCAGCCGGCGCACGATCACCGTGGACGAGCTGCCGCCCGGCTACGTCACCGTCTCCTCGGGTCTCGGCGAGGTCGAGCCCAGCGCCCTGCTCCTGCTGCCCATCGTCTTCGAGGGGCAGGTGCTCGGCGTCATCGAGCTGGCGTCGGTCACCGCCTTCACGCAGACCCACGTGGACTTCCTGGAGCAGCTGCGGGTGACCATCGGCGTCAACGTCAACACCATCGTGGCGAACGCCCGCACCGACGAGCTGCTCGACGAGTCGCAGCGGCTCACCGCCGAACTGCAGGCCCGCTCGGCCGAGTTGCAGTCCCAGCAGGAGGAACTGCAGCACTCCAACGCCGAACTGGAGGAGAAGGCCTCCCTGCTGGTGGCGCAGAACCGCGACATCGAGGCGAAGAACCTGCAGATCGAGCAGGCCCGGCAGGAGCTCGAGGCGCGGGCGCAGCAGCTGTCCCTGGCCTCGAAGTACAAGTCCGAGTTCCTGGCGAACATGAGCCACGAGCTGCGCACCCCGCTCAACAGCCTGCTCATCCTGGCCCAGTTGCTGGCGCAGAACCCCTCGCGCAACCTCACCCCCAAGCAGGTCGAGTACGCGGGCATCATCCACTCGGCCGGGTCGGACCTGCTGCAGCTGATCAACGACATCCTGGACCTCTCGAAGGTCGAGGCGGGCAAGATGGACGTCTCGCCGGAGCGGGTGTCGCTGCGCCAGCTCATCGAGTACGTCGAGGCCACGTTCCGGCCGATGACGTCGCAGAAGAGCCTCGAGTTCACCATCGACACGGCCGCCGGCGCCCCTGCCGACCTGCTGACCGACGACTCACGGCTGCGGCAGGTGCTGCGCAACCTGCTGTCCAACGCGGTGAAGTTCACCGAGCAGGGCGGTGTGGAGCTGCGTGTCGAGCCGGCCTCCGACGAGGAGGTGCCGAGCGGGGTGGTGCGCGGCGGCACGGTGGTGGCGTTCCGGGTGAAGGACACCGGCATCGGCATTCCGGAGCAGCAGCTGGAGACCATCTTCGGCGCCTTCCAGCAGGCGGACGGCACCACCAGCCGCAAGTACGGCGGCACGGGCCTGGGTCTGTCCATCACCCGGGAGATCGCGCATCTGCTCGGCGGCGCGGTCACGGTCGACAGCACGCCGGGGCGCGGCAGCACGTTCACGCTCTATCTGCCGGTGGCGCGGCGGGACTTCCAGGAGGTCATCGACGGCGGCCGGCCGGTGGAGCGGGTCCTCGGCGAGCCGCCCTCGGCGATCCCGGTCGGCGCTCCGGGCGTGCCGGTGGCGCTCGGTCCCGCCGGGCGGCGTCCGCGCCGGCTGCTGGTGGTGGAGGAGCGGCCCCGCGGTCTGCTGACCCTGGTGGCCGAGTCCGTCGTGGCGGACATGGCGCGCGGCCGGGAGGACGGCACGTCGGCGGCCCCGGTGGACATCGTCACCGCGGTCGGGGCGCACGAGGCGGCGGGCGCGCTGGCGGCCGAGCCCTGCCACTGCGTCGTCCTGGAACTGGGCATGCCCGACGCGGAGGCGTCCCGGTTCCTGGAGGCCCTGCACGACGACTCGGCGCTGACCGGTGTGCCGGTGCTCGTGCACAGCGGGCACCGCGCGGACCTCGCCCAGGAGCGGAGCCTGCAGTCCCGTGCGGCGGGCAAGCCGATGGAGTTCCTGTCCAGTCTGGACGAGCTGCGTGAGCGCATCACCCTGCATCTCTCCGCCGAGCAGCCGGGGGACGTGCTGGCCCTGGTCCGCCCGGACGAAGCGCAGCCCGAGGGGCCGCCGCCGGTCGACGACGCCGTCGTGGGCCGCACCGTACTGGTCGTCGACGACGACGCGCGCAACCTGTTCGCGCTCAGCGGGATCCTGGAGCTGCACGGCGTCCGGGTGCTGCACGCCGAGAACGGACGCGAGGGGATCGACACCCTGCGCAACAACCCGGAGATCGCGCTGGTGCTGATGGACGTGATGATGCCGGAGATGGACGGGTACACGGCCACGGCCGAGATCCGCCGCATGCCCGAGTACGCCGAGCTGCCGATCGTGGCGGTGACCGCGAAGGCGATGCCGGGAGACCGGGAGAAGAGCCTCGCCTCGGGGGCCAGCGACTACGTCACCAAGCCCGTCGACACCCATGACCTCATGGCCTGCGTCCGACGCTGGCTGACCGTCTGAGGACGTCGTGCACCGCCCGCGCCCAGGCGTTCGAAGCCGAGGAGTCCGCACACCGTGACCATTCCCGCCCAGCCGACAGAACCCGGTGACACCCGGTCCCTGCCCGTACCGGCCGCCGCGCCCGGGAGCCCCGCCCCGCAGGCCGGGGACCGGCTCGTGTCCGGGGAGGACGCGGGCCCGCCGGGGGCGGACGCACCGGCGGAGAGCGCCGGGCCCTCGCCGGTGGGGCGGCTCGCCGCGACCGTGGACCGGCTGCGCCGGGAGGTGCGGGCGGCGCAGGCCGAGGCGGACGGGCGGGCCCTGGTCGAACTCGCCAAGGGCATCCTCGTGGAACGCCTCGGGTGCGGGCCGGCCGAGGCGGCGCAGCAGCTGTCCGATCTCGCCGAGCAGGCCGGGACGACGCCGCTGGAGTTCGCGGTGGACGTCATCAACCAGGCGGCCAGGGACCGGGTGTCCGAGGTGACGAAGGCCTTCCTGGCCGCCGTCACGGGGACGGAGGATCCGCAGGAGCGGTCGGCCGCCGTGCGGCTGCGGGCCGCGGAGAGCGGAGCGCTGGCGGCGGCGCACGACACCCAGGCGGTCGCCGACTCCCTGCTCCAGCACGCGCTGGAGCCGCTGGGCGCGGTGGCGGTGGCGATCTGGGCGGTGGGCTCCGACGGTTCGCTGACGCTGGCGGGCAGCGCGGGGTTCTCCCCCGGCGAGGCCGAGCGCTGGCGCTATGTGCCGCCGGACGTGGCGACCGTGGCCCGGCACGCCCTCGCCGAGGGGTCGACCCAGTGGATCGGGTCGCTCGGTGCGACGGGGCTGCCCACGGTGGGGCGTCAGCTGCACGCGGGGGGTGGGCGGGTCGCGGCGCCCGCCGCGACCGCCGGGCGCGTGCACGGGATTCTGGAGATCGCCTGGCCGGCCCCGCTGCCACCGCAGCCGCCGCAGGTGATGCGCCAGGTGGAGGCGCTGGCGGAGCTGTGCGCGCACACGCTCCAGTCGTACGTGAGCGTGCGTGGGCCCGGCCGGCAGCCGGTGGTGCTGCCGGACGCCTCGGAGCTGATGGACCTGACGGACGGCCTGCACGACCCGGCCCTGGTCCTGGTGCCGCACGTCGACGCCGGGGGCAAGCTGCTCGACTTCCGCATCCAGCACGTCAACGACCGCTTCCTGGACCCGGCGGGGCGGCCCCGGGCCGTGATCAACGGCGCGCTGCTGCTGGAGGCCTATCCGATGGCCGCCGGAGGCGGTGACCTCTTCCAGCGCATCGAGCGCGTGCACGCCACGGGCGAGCCGTTCCGGGCCCGCCGGATGAGTCTGACCGCGCTGGTCGGCGAGGTGCCGCTGGCGGCCGTCGCGGACCTCAGCATCAGCCGGCACGGCGCGTGCGTGCTGCTGATCTGGCGGATCGAGGACGAGGCGGCGCGGCTGGCGAGCCTGTTGCAGAACGCACAGCGCCTCGGTCGCATCGGCGGTTTCGAGGAGGACCTGCTCACCGGCGAGACCACCTGGAACGGGCAGCTGTTCGCCCTGTACGGGCGGCCCCTGTCGAGCCCTCCGGTACCGCTGGAGGACCTGGCGGCCCACACGCACCCCGACGACGCGGTGATCGTCGGCCGGCTCCTGCGCACGCTCCTTCATCGCCGCCGTCCGGCCTCCGCCGCGTTCCGGCTGCAGCGGCCGGACGGGGTGACCCGGCACATGCGGATCGTCGCCGAGCCGGTGCTGGACACCGACGGGCGGCTGGTCGCCGTGCGAGGGGCATACCAGGACATCTCGTCGCAGCACTGGACGGAGGTGGCACTGGCCGCCACCCGCGACCAGCTGGCGCAGAGCGAGCAGCAGGCGAGCGAGCGCAGCCGGCTGGCGCTGCAGTTGCAGCACGCCATCATGCCGCCCACCCGGGCCCCGCTGGAGGCTCCCGGTCTCCAGGTGGCCGTCCGCTACCGGCCGGCCGAGGAGGAGCACCTGGTGGGGGGCGACTGGTACGACGCCGTCGTGCTGCCCTCCGGCCTGGTGATGCTGTGCGTGGGCGACGTGGCCGGGCACGGCATCGAGGCGGCGACGAGCATGGTGGTGCTGCGCAACGCGCTGCGCGGGCTGGCGGTGACCGGGGCGGGGCCGGGACAGCTGCTGTCGTGGCTCAACATCGTCGCGCACCATCTGACGGGCTCGATCACGGCCACCGCGGTGTGCGGCCTGTACGACCCGGCCCGGCACACCCTGCGCTGGGCCCGGGCGGGTCATCTGCCGCCGGTGCTGGTGCGGGACGCCCAGGCGGCTCCGCTGCCCCTGCTGAGGGGGATGCTGTTGGGCGCCGTGCCGGAGACGGTGTACGAGGAGGAGGAGGTCCAGCTGGCCGCGCAGGACACCCTGCTGATGTACACCGACGGCCTCATCGAGCGGCGCGACCGGTCCGTGGAGGAGTCCCTGACGCAGTTGCTGGTCCAGGCGCGCACGGTGCCGCCGACCCTGGACCAGCAGCTGGACCGGCTGCTCACCTACAGCAGGTCCGACACGGACGACGACACCTGCATCGTGGGCATCCGGCTGCGGTAGGGCGCCCGCGGTGTCCGGGTGTGCGGGGACGATGCATGAGGTCGCGGTTCGGGGGTATCCGGCTGTGCGCACCGACAGACCGGGGATCCGCAGGTGGAAAGGGGCAGGACAGGACGATGGGGAACATTCCCGTGCCGTGCCCTCCCGTCGCGGCCCACCATCCCGGCGCATCGAAGTCGCCCGCCGGGGCAGACGCCCCCGACCGCCAGCTTTCGGAGGAACACCACGTGTCCATCGCCCAGAACCCCCTGTCCGTCGAAGTCACGCTGCCTCGTGAGGACGTCGCCCTGGTCACGGTCGAGGGCCATCTGGACCTCGACACCGCCACCGAGTTCCAGGCCCATCTGGCCAACCAGCTCCATCACGGGCGACGGCATTTCCTGATCGACCTCTCCGAGGTCCCGTTCATGGACTCGTCCGGGATGAACATCATCCTGCGGGTCTACCAGGAGGCCCGGGATCTGCCGGGCAGCGTCCACGTGATCAACCCGAGGCCGGCCGTGCGCCGCGTGCTGGAGCTCACCGGGGTCAGCATCACGGTGCCCATATCGGAGAAGGCGGACGACGCCCTGGAGCTCATCGACCGTCGGCAGGCGCCGGAGACCCCGCAGGACTGATGTCCGCGGGGCCGCGCCGGACGACCGGTGACGTACGGGGAAAAGCGCAGGTGCGGACGACTGCCGCCCGACAGTTGTCATTTGACAACTGTCCGCGCGAGGCAACAGAGTGAGCGGGACAGATGCGGGAAGGATCACCGATGTGCCTGTGGGCGAGCCCGAGCACGCCGGGACACCGTCAGGCGGTACGGGCGTCGGCGTCGGACTGGTGGATCTGCGAGGCCGCGGCGGCGCAGAAC
Organism: Streptomyces sp. NPDC020597; assembly: GCF_044335095.1. Taxonomy (NCBI): domain Bacteria; kingdom Bacillati; phylum Actinomycetota; class Actinomycetes; order Kitasatosporales; family Streptomycetaceae; genus Streptomyces; species Streptomyces sp. NPDC020597. The sequence goes on from NZ_JBIRUL010000013.1 coordinate 65,027, forward strand.
GCCTCCAGCCCCCTCAGCAGGGCGTTGCGCTGCACCGCGGGCATCTGCTCCAGCACGCCCTCCAGCGCCGCCTCCCGGCGGGATCTGAGGTCGGCCAGGAAGGCGCGCCCGCGACGGCTGAGGAACAGTTCCAGCTCCCGGCGGCTGCCGGCGGCGGTCCGGCGTTCGACGAAGCCGACGGCCTGGAGCCGGTCGCAGAGGCGGCTGGTCGACGGCGGCGTGGACCCGAGGGACTCGGCGAGCGTGCGCAGGTTGATTCCCTCGTGGTGCTCCAGGATGAACAGCACGCGCAGCTGGGACGCGGAGACCGGAGCCGTGGAGGCGCGGCCCCACAGGACTTCCAGCAGCTCGGACGCCTGTGAGGTCACACGCGCCACCTGGTCGGGCTGCGGACGCGAGGAGGAGGACATCACGGTGACACTCTCGCAGGGATCGAGGCGACTGTCAGCCCGCGTCCGGCGCGGGGCGACGACGGGAACGGCCGCGTGAACAGACTCGTCGCCGCGGGACGCGCCCTGCGTTCCGCGGCACCGCACCGACTGCCCGACGTGCTGCGCGAGGTGCTGCGCGTCCACTACGCGGCGGAAGCGGTCGAACTGCGGCTGGCCGACTACGGACTGACGGTGCTGCTGCCCGTGCCGCCCGGCGGCCCGCGGGGCGCGGGCGTCCCGGCGCCGGCCGCCGTGCACGGCAGCGCGCCCGGCCGGGCCTTCGGCGCCCAGGAGCCGCATGTCGAGGAGCTCGGCGACGGGCTCGTCCTCACGCACCTGCCCGTGACCGTGCGCGGCGACCGGCTGGGCGTCCTGTCAGTGACGCTGCCCGGGACGCAGGCCCGGGAGCGGCTCACCGAGCTCGCCGAGGTGGCTCAGCTGCTGGGCCACGAGATCCTCGTCGCCGAGCGCGACACCGACGCGTACCGGTGTGCGCGCCGCACGGACCGGCTGACGCTGGCGGCCGAGATCCAGTGGCAGCTGCTCCCGGCCCGGTCCTGCGCCCGGGACGAGTACGCGCTGGGCGCCCAACTGCAGCCCGCCTACGCCGTGTTCGGCGACAACTTCGACTGGGCGGCCGACGACGACCATCTGACGGTGTGCGTCACCGACGGGATGGGCGAGGGCATCGAGGCGTCGCTGCTGACGAGCCTCGGCATCAACGCGCTGCGCAACGCGCGCCGGGCCGGCGTCCCGATCGCGGACCAGGCGGCCCTGGCGGACCAGGCGATCCACGCCCACTACGGGGGCGACGCCCATCTGTCGGTGCTCCTGGTGGACATCGAGCTGTCCACCGGGCGCATGCAGATCGTGGACGCGGGCTCGCCGCACCTGCTGCTGGTGCGCGACCGGGCGCTGAGCCGGGTGGACCTGGACGCGCAGCTCCCGCTGGGCATGTTCGAGGAGACCGACTACGTGGCCCAGGAGCTCGCCCTGCTGCCCGGCGACCGGCTGCTGTTCGTCAGCGACGGGGTGCACGCGGTCGTCGCGCCGGGCGGCGAGGCGTACGGCGAGCACGCGCTCGCCCGGGCGGTGGCGTCGGCGGCGCTGCTGCCCGCGGCGGACGTGCCGGGCGCGGTGCTGCGGGCGCTGACCGGCCACCGGGGCAGACCCGAGCCGGACGACGACGCGCTGGTCGTGTGTCTCGACTGGTTCGGGCAGCCGTCCCCGTCGCCGTCCGGCCGCCCCGGCTCACAGCCGTCGCCCGCCGAGGGGCAGGGCACGGTCCCGGCGCCACCGCCGGGACCGCAGCGGCACGACGCGGAGGAGGAGTGAAAGAGATGCCGGAAGACGAGACGGCGGCACAGCGGCCGGCCGGGCGGGCGGCGCCCGTGGAGGAGGTGGCGGCGTTCCTGAGCCGTCGCCGCGAGCAGATCGCCCAGCGCTGGGCCGACGAGCCCCTGTTCCGCGTCGTGTTCACGGTCTCGCGGGACGAGGCGGCGGAGGCGGGCCGGGGCGTCGTCGACGCGCTGGCCGACGTCGCCCTCTCCGGGCGGGTGGAGGACACCGACGGCGTCGGGTTCCTGCGGGTGCGCGAGCAGCTGGCCAGGATGGCGGCCGCCCGGGCGCGTGCCGGTCTCAGCACCGCGCAGATCTCCCACGAGGTGGACGCCCTGCGCACGCCCGTGGTGAACCTCCTGGTCGCCGATCTGCCGGAGGCGCCCGCAGAGCACCTGAGGGAGTGCGCGACCACCCTGACGGCGCTGATGGGCACCCTGCGGCTGGTGGTCATGGAGACCTCGCTGACCGAGGGTCAGGCCCTCATCGACCGGCAGCAGCTGCAGCTGATGGAGGTCGCCACGCCGGTCATCCGGCTGTGGGACGGCATCGTCGCCGTGCCGCTGATCGGGACGCTCGACAGCGCGCGCAGCCAGGTCGTGATGGAGACGCTGCTGGAGTCGGTCGTCGACCAGCAGGCCCGGTTCGCGATCCTGGACATCACCGGGGTGCCGACCGTCGACTCGCTGGTCGCGCAGCACCTGATGAAGACCGTCGCCGCCGTGCGGCTGATGGGCGCGGAGTGCGTCGTCTCGGGCATCCGGCCCGCCATCGCGCAGACGATCGTGCACCTCGGCCTGGACCTGCCCGTGGTCACCCGGTCGAGCCTCGCCGATGCCCTGGCGTACGCCCTCGACCGGCTGGGCGCCGGCATCGTGCCCACGGCGACCGGCGGTGCGGGTCCCCGGTGAACCACGACCTCTCGCGCGCGGGCACCGCCCATGTGCCGGTGCTGCGGCTCGGCGACGTCCTGCTGATCACCCTTCAGGGCGACCTGCACGACGGCGCGGCGGAGCGGCTCCAGCAGGACGTCGCGGAGTCGATCGTCCGCAGCCGGGTGACCGGCGTGGTCATCGACATCTCCGGCGTGGAGATCGTCGACTCCTTCCTGGGGCGGGTGCTGGCCGAGATCGCCGCGAGCGCACGCCTGCTGGCCGCCCGGACCGTGGTGGCGGGCATGCGTCCCGCGGTGGCGATCACACTCGTGGAACTGGGGCTGACCCTGCCGGGGCTGCGCACGGCGCTGAACACCGAGGCCGCCATGGAGCTGCTCGCGACGTCGTCGGACGAACCGCGCCGGGAGCCCCGGTGAGCGAGACGTCCGCGGGCGTCGGCGCCCGCCTGCCGATCCGTTCGGACCTGGACCTGGTGTGGGTGCGGCAGCACGTGCGCCGGGCGGCGGCAGCCCTCGGCTTCGGCCTGGTGGAGCAGACCAAGCTGGTCACCGCGGCCAGCGAACTCGCCCGCAACACGCTGGTCTACGGCGGCGGCGGCGAGATGGAGGCCCGGGAGACGTCGGACGGACGGGCCGCGCGCGGGCTGCGGCTGACGTTCACCGACAGCGGGCCGGGCATCGCCGACCTGGAGCAGGCCCTCAGCGACGGCTTCACCTCGGGCGAGGGCCTGGGGATGGGCCTGGGCGGTGCGCGCCGGCTGGTGCACGACTTCGCCATCGACAGCGCGCCCGGGGCCGGCACCACGGTCACCGTGACGTCCTGGGCGGCCCGCCCGCCCCGGCCGCGTGAGGAGCAGCCCGGATGACGCGCGTGTGGGACGTTCCGGTGCACGACTCGACGCGGGTGCGCGACGCCCGGGTGGCCGCGGAGGGCGCGGCGGCGCTGGCGGGTCTGGACGGGCGACGCACCGCCGACGCGGCGCTGGTCGCCACCGAACTGGCGACCAACCTGCTCAAGCACGCGCGGGGCGGGCAGTTGCTCGTGGAGGCGGTCGCCGCGCCGGGCGGGCGTGCCGAAGCCCCCCTGGTGCAGATCGTCGCCGTCGACCACGGACCGGGCATGTCCGACGTTCCCGCCGCGCTCGGCGACGGGTTCTCCACCGTGGGCTCGCTGGGGGCGGGGCTCGGCACCTGCCGACGGCTGTCGGACGACTTCGGCCTGCACAGCGTCCCCGGCCGCGGGACGGTCGCACTGGCCCGGATCGGCGGCGCGACGGCCTCTTCCGGCCGCCGGGGCCCGGCCGACGCCCCGTCCCCGCACTCCCCCGCCGCCGTTCGGGCCGGCGGGGTCAACGTCCCCTTCCGGGGCGACGAATGCTCCGGTGACGCCTGGACCTGCGTGCGGGACGGCGATCTGGTGACGCTGATGCTGGCCGACGGCCTGGGGCACGGCCCCGAGGCGGCCCGCGCCTCGACCGCGGCGGTGGAGGAGGTGCGGCGCAGCGCCAGCCTCGCGCCGGCCGAGCTGCTGCGCCGCCTGGACGGCGCGCTGCGCGGCACACGGGGCGCGGCGGTCGGGGTGGCGAGGCTCGACCTGCGCGCCGGGCGGCTGCTCTTCGCCGGCATCGGCAACATCGGGGCGCGCCTGCGCGAGGGCGACTCCTGGCGGCATCTGCTCTCGCGACCGGGCATAGTCGGCGTGCACCGGCCCGCCACCGTGCCGGAGACGGCGGCCGAGTGGGCCGCGGACCGGCTGCTCGTGCTGCACAGCGACGGACTGCCCAGCCGCTGGACGCCGCCCGTGGACCCCCGTCTGCTGTCCGCGGACCCCGCGCTCACGGCCGCCGTGACGGTGCGCGACGCCGGCAGTTCCGCCCGTCCCGTACGGGACGACACCGCCGTCGCCGTCCTGTCCCCGAGCCCGCCGGACCGCCCATGAGGCGCAGCTGGCGGATCGGCTCCGTGGAGGACGCGGCACGCGCGCGCATCGCGGTCGCCCGGGTGGCGGCCGCGTACGGCGTCGCGCCGCTGGACCGCACCCGGTTGTCGGCCGCGCTCAGCGCGCGGCTGCGCCGGTGCCTGACCAAGGGCGGAGTCTGGTCGCTCGAGCTGACGGGGGCCGGGGGGAGGCTCGACGTCGAGGTCGCCGCCTCTCCCGCGGGCGACGAGCCGCCGTGGCGGTACGCCGCGCCCTGCCCGGAGCCGGCCGCGGGCCCCGTCGCCGATCCGGTGGCGGGCGACGTCACCGTCCTGTCGGAGGCGCTGCTCGGCGCGGACGAGGACACCGCCCTCGTGCTGGACAGGCTCGCCGAGCAGGAGGAGCTCGTCGCGTTCCACCGGGAGGAGCTGCACCAGACCAACCAGGGCGTCCTGGCGCTGCACGCCGACCTGGACGCCGCCGGGCGGGCCCAGCGTGAGGCCTTCGCGGCGGAACGCGCGGCCCGCCGCGAGGCGGAGAGCGCCCGCCGCAGGCTGACGTTCCTGGCCGACGCCAGCGCCGCGCTCACGGCCTCCCTCAACCACGAGGAGATCGTGCGCCGGCTGCCCGAGCTGCTGGTGCCCGAATACGCCCGCACGGTCGACGTGTGGCTGTTCGACGCCGAGGACGAGCGGGGGGCGTCCGCCCCGCGCCCCGCGGCCGCGGTGATCGCGGCCCGCACCGGCAGACCCCAGTACGCGGCCGACCGGCCCGGCGGTCTGCCCGGGGTGGACGACCAGCCCGCGTCGGCGCTGCTTCCGACCCGGCCCCTGCTGTGCGTGCCGCTGCCGACGCGCCGGGCGCCGCTGGGCGTGCTGACCCTGACCCCGCCCGGCGAGCGCTGGGACCCCGACGACGCCGTGATGCTCGTGGAGCTCACCCGGCGGGCGGGCGGCGCGCTCGACAACGCCCGCCGCTTCGAGCACAACCGGGACATCGCCGAGACGCTCCAGCGTGCCCTGCTGACGGAGCTGCCCGCTCCTTCGGGGCTGCGGCTGGCGGCCCGCTATCTGCCGGCCACGTACGGGCTGAACATCGGCGGCGACTGGTACGACGCGTTCCGGCAGCCCGACGGCAGCCTGATCATCGTCATCGGCGACGTGACCGGGCACGGGCTGCACGCGGCCGTGATGATGAGCCAGCTGCGCACCGCGCTGCGCGCCTACGCCGTCGACGGGGGCAGCCCGGGCGAGCTGCTGACCCGGCTGCACACCTTTCTGCACCACCTCCAGCCCGACCTGTACGCGACCGCCGTGATCGCCCGCTTCCGGCCCGGCGAACCCGTGCTGACATGGGCGGCCGCGGGTCATCCGCCGCCCGTGCTGCGCGGCCCGGACGGCCGGGTGCGCACGCTGGACGCCAAGCCGGGGGCGATGCTCGGCATCCCGTTGCACCAGGAGATCGCCGACCACACGGTGCCGCTGGAGCCCGGTTCCACGCTGGCGCTCTACACCGACGGCCTGGTGGAGCGGCGGGCGCAGGGCATAGACCCGGGGATCGACCGGCTGGCGGCGGCGCTCGGCGGGTTCCGTGCCGGGGAGCTGGACGCGGATCTGGACGGCGCGGCCGAGCGCATCCTGGAACCGATGCTGAGCGACTCCGAACGCGACGACGACGTCTGCCTGCTGCTGTGCCACATCGACAGCCACGTCGGCGGCGGGGCAGGCGGCCGGGCGGACGACCGCACGGCCGGCCGGGTCGGCGACGTCCGCGGCGGGGCCTGAGCGGGCGGTCAGTCGTCCGGGCCGGCCGGCTCGCGGCCCGACGCCGACCGCCCCGTCACCGTGTGGGCCTGGTGGAAGGCGAACAGTCCGTGCTCGAGAGCGGCGCGCTGGGCCGGCGTCATGGCCTCGAACACCGCGGTGAGCCGCCGGACCCTGCGCTCGGCCACGTCCGCGAGGACGCGGTGGCCGTAGGCGGTCAGCACGAGCTGCACCTCACGCCGGCTGTGCGGCTGCACGGTCCGCTCGAGGAGCCCCGCGGCCTCCAGCCGGTCGCAGAGGCGGCTCGCGGTGGGCAGGCCGACGCCGAGATGCTCCGCCAGGGCCGTCAGGTTCAGCTCCGGGCGGCCCCGGACCGTGCGCAGGGCGTGCAGCTGCCGGGCGGGCAGCCGGGGAGGGGCCTCCTCCGCCGCGGTGAGCCAGCAGGCCACCAGGCTCTCCACGGCGTCGGCGACCTGCCGCGCCTGCCTCCCGCGGTGCGTCCACCGTCCGTCGTCGGAGCCGTCCGCGTACCCCGCTGTCACTGCTGTCGGACCACCGGATTTGTCATGTACGTCGGCCTACCCGAAGGACCGGGGCGTACACAGGCCCATCGGGGGGTACGACGCTGGCCTCAGGAGAAACGTTCGTCTGCATGCCTCGCCCGGCTGGCGGAACCGGCCCGGGCGCGGTGGTATCGATAAGGTGCGAACGGCCCGGGGCGGGGCACGCGCATGACGTCGGAGCAGACCGCCCGGAGCCGCAGAAAGGGATGGACATCGTGACACGACCCAGGATCCTGGTGGTGGGCGCGGGCTTCGCGGGGGTGGGGTGCGTTCGGCGACTGGAACGCGAACTCTCCGCTGCGGAGGCCGACGTCACCCTGGTGACGCCGTTCGCCTATCAGCTCTATCTGCCACTGCTGCCGCAGGTCGCCTCGGGCGTGCTGACGCCCCAGTCGATCGCCGTGTCGCTGCGCCGGAGCAGGAAGTACCGCACCCGCATCATCCCGGGCGGCGCCATCGGCGTGGACCTCGCGTCGAAGGTCTGCGCCATCCGGACCATCACGGACGAGATCGTGAACGAGCCGTACGACTACATCGTGCTGGCTCCCGGCAGCGTCACCCGCACCTTCGACATCCCCGGGCTCACCGACCACGCGTTCGGGATGAAGACCCTCGCGGAGGCCGCGTACATCCGCGACCACGTCATCACCCAGCTCGACCTCGCCGACGCCAGCAACGACCCCGCCGAGCGTGCCTCGCGGCTGCAGTTCGTGGTCGTCGGCGGCGGCTACGCCGGCACCGAGACGGCCGCCTGTCTGCAACTGCTCACCCACAACGCGGTCAAACGCTATCCGCGGCTGGACCCGAACCTGATCAAGTGGCACCTCATCGACATCGCCCCGAAGCTGATGCCGGAACTCGGCGACAAGCTGGGCCGCAGCGCCCAGGAGGTCCTGCGCAAGCGCGGCATCGACATCTCGCTGGGCGTGTCGATCGCCAAGGCGGGCCCGGAGGAGGTCACCTTCACCGACGGCCGGGTGATCCCGACCCGGACCCTCATCTGGACGGCGGGCGTCGTGGCGAGCCCGCTGATCGCGACGCTCGGCGCGGAGACCCAGCGCGGGCGGCTCGTGGTCGGGGCCGAGATGAACCTGCCCGGGAACGACGGGGTGTTCGCGCTGGGGGACGCCGCCGCCGTGCCCGACCTGGCCAAGGGTGAGGACGGTGCGGTCTGCCCGCCCACCGCGCAGCACGCGATGCGGCAGGGCAAGGTGGTCGCCGACAACGTCATCGCCACCCTGCGGGGCCGGCCGATGCGGCCCTACGTGCACAAGGACCTCGGTCTGGTCGTCGACCTCGGCGGCACCGACGCCGTCTCCAAGCCGCTCGGCATCCAACTGCGTGGGCTGCCCGCGCAGGCCGTGGCGCGCGGCTACCACTGGTCGGCGCTGCGCACCGGCGTCGCCAAGGCGCGCGTCCTGACCAACTGGACGCTCAACGCGATCGCGGGCGACGATTTCGTCCGCACCGGCTTCCAGGCACGCCGTACCGCGAAACTGAAGGACTTCGAGTACACCGACAGCTATCTGACGCCCGAACAGGTACGGGCGCAGGTCGAGGGGGCGGCCCCGGACAGCGCCTGACATCCGCACGGCAGGAGAGACGGCAGGAGAGTACGACGGCGTGAGGGCTGCGACACGGTCGCTCGGCGCTCGGTGGCGGGATCGGGTCGCTGCGTCCGATCCCGGACTGCTGCGTCTGGCGGCGGGACTGCGCACGGTCGGCGCGATCGCCCTCACGCTGGCCGTGCTCTCCCTGCTGGGCGCGGACGTCCCGCATCTGGTGGCGGGCGCCATCGCCTCGATGGTCGCCACCTTCGCCGTCCGGGAGAAGCAGCGCGGTCGGCAGGCCGTCACCCTGGCATTGGGCCTGCCCGTGGCGCTCGCCTCCGTGTCGTTGGCGGCGCTGCTCAGCTCCCGGACGGCGGCCGGCGACGTCGTCTTCATCGCCCTGATCTTCTGCGCCGTCTACGGCCGCCGGTTCGGCGACCGCGGGACCACGCTCGGGCTGATCGCCTTCCAGGTCTATTTCATGGCCCTGTTCGTCGGCGTGGGGACCTCGTCCCTGCCGGGCTACCAGCAGGTCATCGCGGTGGCCTTCGCCTGCAGCGCGACCGTCCGGTTCCTGCTCGTGCCGCAGACCCCGTCCGGCATCCTGGAACGGCTGCGACAGGCCTTCCGGGCGCGGCTCGCCCAGTTGCTGGACGCTCAGCTGGACCTGCTCGACGCCGGTCCGGACGACGCGGAGAAGGCTCTCGGCCAGGTGCGCGAGGGCACCGCCCGGCTGCACGAGACGGCCATGATGATCCAGGGCCGGCTGGTGGAGGGCACGCCCGACGAGACGGTCGCCCGCCTGGTGCAGCGCCGGATCGCCGACGCCGAGATCGCCGCCGAGCGGCTCGGGCTGCTCCTGCTCACCGCCCGCAGCGCCGAGCGGGCGGACACCCTGACCCTGCACCTGCCCGGCGCGCCGCTGCCCGAGGCCACCCGGCTGCCGGTGCGGGACGAGGCTCTCGACACGCTCCGCCATGACCTGCGGGCCCTGCGGCTGCTGGTACGGCATCCCGTCGAGGCGGGGTCGGGCACCGCGCTGTCCCAGGTGCGCAACCGGCTGCTCGGCTACCGGGACGAGGAGAACCTGCCGCAGGCGCCGCCCCCCGTGCAGGACGTCTTCCGGGGCGTCGGTGAGACCGCGCGTGCGGTACTGGGTCTGCGGATCGCGCTCGACGGGCCGCAGGACGAGTCCGCCGACAGCCTTGAGACGGCCCGTTCCCGCGAGGAGCTGGACGCCGAGGACGCGGCGATCGGCGGCGCAGAGGACGACGAGGCCCCGGCGGACGACGTCACCGGGCTGCGCAGGCCCACCACCCGGGCCGCCGTGCAGGTCGCCGTCGGGTCCTCGCTGGCGATACTCGGCGGCGAGCTGCTCTCCTCGCACCGCTGGTACTGGGCGGTGCTGACCTGCTGGATCGTGTTCATGAACACGTCCTCCACCGGGGAGATCCTGGTCAAGGGCTACCGGCGGCTGCTGGGCACGGTGCTCGGCGTGGTGGCCGGCATCGCGCTGGCGGGCCTGGTCGGCCATCACACCTGGACGGCGTTCGCGGTCGTGCTGCTCTGCGTGTTCGCGATGTTCTACACGGCGCCGCTGTCGTACACGCTGATGTCGTTCTTCGTGACCGCCGCGCTCGGTGTGCTGTACACGCTGCTGCACACCTACAGCCTGTCCGTGCTGGTGCTGCGGGTGGAGGAGACGGCGCTGGGGGCGGCCTGCGGGATCGTCGCGGCGGCGCTGGTGCTTCCGGTGCGCACGGACCGGCGGACCAACGAGCTGCTGTCGACCGTGCTCGAGCGGCTCGGCGAGGTCACCGGGGCGGCGGTGGAACAGCTGAGCGGCGCTCCCCCGGCCGATCTGCTGGAGCGCGCCCGGGACCTGGACCAGGCGTTGGCCGATCTGCGGGCCGCCACCCAGCCCCTGACCCACCCGGTGACCCCGCTGCGGTCGCGGCGGGACACCGCCCGCTACGTCGTCGCGCTGCTGGAGACCTGCGCCTACCACGCCCGGTCGCTGGCGGCGACGGCGGAACTGCTGCCCACCCATCCGTCGATAGCGGCGGACCCGCGGCTGCGCCGCGCCGGTGCGCGCATCCTGGACAACATCGGGGCGCTCGACGCGCGCGTCGCGGACGAGCGGAGCGCGGCGGAGGTGCTGGCCGGACCGAGCGTCGCCGCGCTGCTGAAGCCTGGCGTCCCGGGGACACCGCGCTACGGACGGGTGACCGACCGCGTACTGCGGCATCTCCAGCGCCTGGACGAGGCCGTGGTGGGCCTCGCCCGCCCGCTCGGGGCGCCGGTGGCGGCGCCGAGGTGAGAGCGGGCCGAGGCGAACCCGTGAGCGGCCGGGCCCTGCGCAGGCTGCGCGGAGCGATCGGCCGGGCTCAGAAGTCGGTGGGCATTCCGCTGGCCGCCGCGATGCCCCGCAGGGCCTCGGTGTCCTTCTGACGTTGCTGTATGCAGCCGGCGATCTCGGCGAGACGGGACGGGTCGGACGCGGTGACCGCGTCGGTGACCACCCGGACCGGGCCGGTTCCGTCCACCTGGATCTCCACCAGCTGGTTGTCCAGCCGGCCGGTGACCGCGGTGGCGATGACCAGCGCGGCCTCGTCGCGGACCTCCTGCGGCAGGTCCTGGGTCTCCTGTGGGTCCAGGGCGAAGTCGAGACTCTCGGGTGGCTGTTCGTCGAGGGCGCGCAGCGCCGGGGCGACGACCTCCAGCAGGAGCTGGTAGTCGTCGCTGTCCATGCGGACGCGCAGCAGGTCGAGATACATGTCCACGGGCCGTCCGTCGCGCGGGAACTCTGCTTCGTTCATTTGGTCCGTGTTCCCCGGCAGACGGCTGTCAGACCTTGCGCCAGCGAGCCATGCAGAAGGAGAAGAGTCCGAAGAGGACGAGCCCGGCGGCGACGCAGGCCAGCAGGGCCGGCCCCGCCGGGGTGCCGGCGAACGAACGCAGGGTGTCGTCGAGCCCCTTGGCCTTGTCGGGCCGGTAGTCCACGGCGGCTCGGACGGCGAACGCCCCGGCGGCCGCGAACACCAGCCCGCGGGCCGCACCGCCGCCCACTCCGGTGACGTCCACCATGCGCCGCACGCCCGGGGACATGTCCCCCAGCCGCAGCTGCTTGCGGTACGAGCGCATGACGGCGCGGGCCCCGATCCACAGGCCGGCGACGACGATGCCGACGCCGGCCGCGCCGACGATCCACTGGCCGGCGGGGAGGTCGAGCACCCGGGCGGTGACGTCCCGGGACTGTTCGTCGCTCGAACCGCCGCCGTCGCCCGAACCGGCGGCGAACTCCAGCACGGAGTAGGCGACGAAGGAGTAGAAGGCGCACCGGGCGAGCGCGGTCAGCCGCTTCCTGGCGCTGCGCCCGTCGGAGCCGGCCCCGCCGAAGACGGCTTCGGAAAGCCGCCACAACGCCATGCCGACCAGCCCCACGCCCAGCGCCCACAGCAGTACGGCGCCGAAGGGCTTCTGCGCTATCTCGGCGAGGGCGCCGCGGCGGTCGGCCTCCTGTCCGCCCTCGCCGAAGGCGATCTGCAGGGCGATCACACCCACCAGCAGATAGATCACACCGCGAGCGGCGAGCCCGGCCCGGGCCGCCCCCTTGGTCAGCGACCCGCGCGCCGCCCGCTCCGCCTCGGCCCGCCCGTTGCGCGCCCACGCACTCGTGTTCATCCCGACCTCCCGGAATCCTCCCCGAACTTCGCGGGATCCGCATGCCCTCGCTCGGGCCGTGCACACCCGTCGGCCGGCGACGGGCGGGCGCACCCGGCACCAGGCCCGTCCGTGCCGCACGCCGAAGAGGTGCGCAGGACGGCGGTGGAGGGAGACCACACAGAGGCGCGGACGCAGCGCTCACGGACGCATGGACGCTCGGCGCAGGGACACGGGGCTGCGCGCCCGGAAGTACCGGGGCTGGGCGCACGAACGGGCAGGCGCACCGCGGCCGTCGCCGTGGTGCGCCTGCCCGTCATCGCCGCTCAGGCGTACGTGCCCGTCCGGGGCGTGCTCAGGCGTACACGCGCGGGCCGTCGTCGGTGTGACGTCCGGCGGCGTCGGCGGCCGCGGCCGCGTCGAGCCACTGGCGCGCCGTCTCCAGGGCGTGTCGCACGTCCCGGGTCCCGGTGGACACGCACAGGGTGTAGGCGAGATCGCGGGCCTGCGGATGGTGCTCGCCGGCTCCGGACTTCCTCAACCCCTCGTATTCGTCGACGAGTTTGCGCAGGACGGCGGGGTGGGGCATCAGCATGGGCCGCTTCTCTCCGTTCTTCGTTCGGGACCCGGTGGTGAAGGAAGGGGTGTCCTGCGGTGTCAACGCAACGCCTCCTGGCGCACCCGCTCACAGCTGCGGTTGATGAGGCGGGAGACGTGCATCTGGGAGATGCCCAGCCGGTCGGCGATCCTGCTCTGCGTCATGTCCTCGAAGAAACGCATGTAGAGGATGGCGCGTTCGCGTTCCGGCAGCCGCCGCAGACCCTCCTTGGCGGACTCGCGGTCCACCACGGTGTCGAAGGAGGAGTCGGCGGCGCCGAGCGTGTCGGCGAGGCTGTACCCGTCGTCGCCGGCCGGGAGTTCGGCGTCCAGCGAGAGCGTGCTGAAACTCTCCAGGGCCTCCAGGCCCGCCGCCACCTCGTCCTCGGTGAGGCCGGTGTGTGCGGCGAGGTCGGCGACCGAGGGCTCGGGGGCGCCCGGGGCCTGGGCCAGCTCCCGCCGGGCGACGCGCACCTTGTTGCGCAGCTCCTGCACCCGGCGGGGCACGCGCAGCGCCCACATGCGGTCGCGGAAGTGACGCTTGATCTCGCCGGTGATGGTGGGCACGGCGTAGCTCTCGAAGGCGCCGCGCTCGGGGTCGAAGCGGTCGACGGCCTTCACCAGGCCGAGGGCCGCCACCTGGCGCAGATCCTCGGTCGCCTCGCCGCGGTCGCGGAACCGGCCCGCGATGCGGTGGGCCATGGGCAGCCAGGCGGTGACGATCTCGTCGCGCAGGGCGTCCCGTTCCGGCCCGTCCGGCAACGCGACGAGCCGGGCGAAGCGGCCTGCCGTGTCGGGCGCGTCGTCGTGGGTGCGGCGCAGTTGGGCAGTGGTCCGGTCGGTGGGCCGGGCACTGGGCTGAGCAGAGGTGGAAGCCGTGACGTCGTGACGGCTTGTCGACATGTCGATAGGCATGCGGATTCGCTCCTGAACGGTCATTTCAGGGACAGACGACGAGAGGGCTTCTGCCACCCGGGACGCACGAGGCGCCCCGGGGCGGACATACCGCTCCCGACGGCGCGCCTCCGGTCCGAAGCACGAACCTCCGTCTGCCCTGCCCCCGGGGGCGCAAACTCCGCTTGCCCGAAACCCGTCACGGAATGCCCCGGCCGCGCGCCCGGGGGACCGGCACGCGGGTCAGAACACGGGCACGACGGCGGTGATGCGCTTGCCTCCGGAGGGGAGACCGGCCACCCGGACGTCGCGGGCCAGCCGGCAGACGATCGGCCAGCCGCGGCCCCCCGCGCGCTGTCGTCCCCGTTCGTCGTACGGGTCGACGGCGACGGGCGGCCGGTCGCTGCGATCACTGACGGAGACCCGCACGGCCCGGCCGTCCAGGTCGACGTCGAATCCCGTCATGCCGCCCCCGTGAAGGATGGCGTTGGTCGACAGCTCCGAGGCGACGAGCAGCGCGTCGGAGAGGCCTTCCTCGTCGTACGGGCATCCGGTGACCCCGTGCCGGGCGGCCACAGCCCGCCGTACGGCGTTGCGGACGTCGGCGGGTCGGCACCGCCCGCGCTCCCCGTACCGGAAGGGGCCCTCCGGCGTGTCCACGAAGTCGGTGGAGTCGTTCCCAAGCATCCCTTTCGCTCCCCTGGCAGTCGCCGAGTGGTGGTGGTCGGCGGTCGATGTCGATGGCCGATGAGTGAGGTGTCGTGCCGGCGGCTCCGCCGAGCGGCTGTTCCCGTGGCGGCCGTCCGGCGGTCCTGCCGTCCGGCGGGCCCGTCGAGCGGGCGGACCGGCGTGCTCGGCGGCCGGCGCGTCGACCCTGTCGGGCCACGGCCTCGGCGGGACGGAGACGGTCCGCTCGCGTCGGCGGTCCGGGTCCCGCAAGGGCGGCCACGCCCCCGCCGGACCGCACCGCACGTTGCTCTACTCTCCGGCTGGCCATCCAGCTCGCGGCCAAACCTCCCGGACGGGGAGCAATCGTCTGCCGGGGCGGGGGTAGACGACGTACATGATGGATGTCGTGGACTCGGACGAACTGCTGCGCCGCATCCAGCGGGCCAGGACCTGCGCACAGGAGGAAGTGCGGGCCTGGCGGGCCCGGAGCGCGGATCTCGCGGACGCCGACGCGGACGGGGCGCGTGACGCCCGTACGCGGGAAATCGCCTACGAGGCCGTGCTCAGGGTGCTGGACGAGATCGTCACCCCGGGCCGGCCGACCGAGGGCCGCTGACCGGGCGGGGTGGACCAGACCGCCGCCCGGACTACGTCAAGTGAGGCCGTCCGGGCGGCAGATGAGGTGAAACGGGTCACGCAACCGGGTTTTTGGTGTGCCAAAACCCTGCGAATGGTTTACCGTTCATACATACGTGGTGGTCGGGGTCGACACACTTCTCCCCCACACCCCACGCTCGTACCGCCCTGGCTGGCTTCCCCCGTCCAGCCAGGGCTTTTCTCTGCCCTCTCCCGGAAAATCCCGTCCGCCGAGGTGCCCCCGGCGTCCCGAACGGCTGAAATGGGAAGAGGCAAGCACCCCAGCAAGCACCCAGCAAGCACCCCGGACAAGCACCCCAGACGATCGCCGGCGAGAGGCTCGCGCCATGACCAGAGCGACCAAGCTGCTGACCGCCCTCCCCCCGCCCCAGCGCCAGCGCCTGATGACACTCGCCCGAGAGGTCTCCTTTCCCGAGGACGCCCGGATCTTCGAGGCGGGGGGCACGGCCGACCGCTTCTGGATCATTCGCTCCGGCGCCGTTTCGCTCGTCCAGCAGGTGACGTCGCTGCGCCGGGTGACCGTGGCCGGCCTCGGCTCCGGCGACCTGCTGGGATGGTCGTGGCTGTTCCCGCCGTACCGGTGGGACTTCGGCGCGGAGGCGTTCAGCCCCGTGCGCGCCTACGAGTTCGAGGCGCAGCCGGTGCTCAAGCTGTGCGAGGAGGACCCGGCGCTCGGCATGACGCTGGTGCGCCTCGTGGCCGAGATCCTCGCGCACCGGCTGGAGATGACCCGCGGCAGGCTCATGGAGCAGTACGGGACACACCGGCGCGGAGTGCTGTAGCGGCACCCGCCGACGGAAGTCGTGGGGGCGCATGCCGAGGGAAGTCGTGGCGGCACGCCGACGGAAGCCCTGACGGCACATGCCGACGGGGTCCGCCCACCGTGACACGCGACGCACCCAGGGGCCGGGGGGCCAGGGGCCTGGGGGCCGGGGGGCCAGGGGCCTGGGGCCTGGGGCCTGGAAGCCGGATCAGATGCGGTAGCGGCGCAGTGCGGGCAGCGCGGCCGCCAGGCCCAGCATCGCCGCGACCACCAGCAGTCCGCCTCCCGTCACGGCCGCGCGGGGCCCGAAGGCGGCGCCCGCGGTGCCGTGCAGCACGTCGGCCAGGCGCGGGCCGCCCGCCACCACGACCGTGAACACGCCCTGCATGCGCCCGCGCATCTCGTCGGTGGCCGCCGACAGGAGGATCGCCCCGCGGAAGACCATGGAGACCATGTCGGCGACGCCGGCACAGGCCAGGAACAGCACGGCGAGCCACAGGCTGTCGCTCAGCCCGAAGCCGGCGATCGCCGCGCCCCATGCGACCACCGCGCCGATGACCATCAAGCCATGCCGGCGCGCACGGGAGAACGTGCCGGACAGCAGACCGCCCGCCACCGCTCCGACGGGGATCGCCGCGAACAGCAGGCCGAGGGCGAGCCCTTCGCCGTAGGGGGCGTAGGTCTCGGCGGCGAGCTGCGGGAACAGGGCGCGCGGCATGCCGAAGACCATGGCGACGACGTCGGCGAGGAAGGACAGCAGCAGCACCTTGTGCAGGGCTATGTAGCGGAATCCCTGCGCGATCTCCCGGATCCCCGCGCGCCGGACCGTCGCGGTCGCCGCCGGCGGAAGCGCGGGCAGGCGGACCACGGCCCAGAGGGTGACGCAGAGCGCGACGGCGTCGAGGAGGTACAGCTCCGGCAGTCCGACGACGGGGATCAGGGCGCCGGCGAGCAGCGGGCCGGCGACCAGCCCGGTCTGCATGACGGTGGAGCCGAGGGCGTTGGCGGCGGCCAGTTCGTCGGCGGGGACCAGCCGGGCGATGGAGGCGTTGCGAGCCGGCGCGTTCAGGCCGAAGAAGGCCTGCTGGGCGGCGAGCAGCACCATCAGCACGGCCACGGAGCCGAGTCCCGCCGCCGCCTGGAGCCAGAACAGCACCGACGTCACGGCGATGCCGCTGTTGGTGACCAGCAGCAGCTTGCGCCGGTCGACGGTGTCGGCGACCGCGCCGCCCCACAGCGCGAACAGCACCATCGGCGCCAGCCCGGCGAGGCTCGCGTAACCGACCCAGGCGGAGGAGCCGGTGATGTCGTAGATCTGCTTGGGCACGGCGACGGCGGTGAGCTGACTGCCCACCGCCGTGACGACGGTGGAGGACCACAGCCTCCGGTAGGCCGGCCGGCGCAACGGGCGCGTGTCCATCGCCCAGCGGCGCCAGCCGCGCCGGGGGCGGTCCCGCGGGCTCGGGTCGGCCTCCCCGGCCTCGGGCGCGGTGCTGCTCTCGCTCGTGTCCACGCGAATCCTGGTTGCTCGATACATCTTTCTTGTCGGGGGTCACTATCCCAGCACCTGCGAGGGTTCTGCCGAGCTTTGGACGGACGATCTCATTCCTCGGACACCGCTGTTCGCCCGATGCCCGCGGTGCACCCGCCTCGGCCGGCCTGTGCGGACCGTCCCGACCGGGTTGCGCGGAGCCGTCCCGACCGGGTTGCGCGAAGCCGTCCCGACCGGGTTGCGCGCGGATCAGGCGCCCGCGACGAGCGTCACTCCGAGGACGACCATCGTGGCGGCGACCAGGCCGTCCAGGACGCGCCAGGCCGAGGGCCGGGACAGGGAACGGCTGAGCAGCCGCGCCCCGAAGCCCAGTGCGGCGAACCAGCACACGCTGGCGAGCGCGGCCCCGAGGCCGAACGTCCAGCGCAGCGGGCCGCGGTCGGCGGCGACGGAACCGAGCAGGAAGACGGTGTCGAGGTAGACGTGCGGGTTGAGCCAGGTCATCGCCAGGCAGGTGAGAACGGCACGCCGCCGGGAACCCACCGGGTCGCCGCCGGCCACCAGCGCGCCCGAGGGCCGGAACACCCGCCGGGCCGCCAGTGCCCCGTAGCCGACGAGGAACAGGCCGCCGATCCAGGCGACCGCGGTCAGCGCGCCCGGCCAGGCCGTCACCAGCGCGCCCACTCCGCCCACCCCCAGCGCGATGAGCAGGGCGTCCGAGAGGGCGCAGATCCCGACGACGGCGAGGACGGCCTCCCTCCGGATCCCCTGACGCAGGACGAAGGCGTTCTGGGCGCCGATGGCGACGATGAGCGAGAGACCGGTGCCGAAACCGGCGGTCACGGCGGCGAGAGCTTGGGACATGCCGTCCACGCTAGGGAAGCGATCACTACGCGTACAGCTAAAGATTCTTACGTATCATTAGCGCCCGTGATGACGACGTGATGACGGACCTGCCCCTCGACCAGGTGCGGACGCTGCTCGCCGTGGTGGACGAGGGCACCTTCGACGCGGCCGCGGCCGCGCTGCACGTGACGCCGTCGGCGGTCAGCCAGCGGGTGAAGGCCCTGGAGCAGCGCACGGGCCGCGTGCTGCTGCTGCGCACCAAGCCGGTGCGGGCGACGGAGTCCGGGGAGATCGTCGTGCGGTTCGCCCGCCAGCTGGCCCGGCTGGAGCGCGACACGCGGACCGAGCTGGGCATGAGTGCGCAGGGCGAGCCCACCCGGGTGAGCGTCGCGGTCAACGCCGACTCCCTCGCCACCTGGTTCCTGCCCGCCCTGTCCCGGGTGCCGCTGGAGCCGCCGCTCTGTTTCGAACTGCACCGCGAGGACGAGACCCGTACGGCCGAGCTGCTGCGTGAGGGGCTGGTGATGGCCGCGGTGACCTCCTCGCCCGACGCGGTGACCGGCTGCTCCGTGCGCGCGCTGGGCACGATGCGCTATCTGGCCGCCGCCAGCCCGGAGTTCGCGGCCCGCCATCTCGGCGACGGCCCCCTGCGCGACACCCTCCTCCGGGCTCCCGTGCTGACGCTGGACCGCAGCGACGACCTCCAGGACGCCTTCGTGCGCGGTCTGCGGCGCGGGGCGGGCGGCGCGAGCACCCTGCGCCACGCCGTGCCGACCTCGGAGGGCTTCGTGACCTCGATCGTCGCGGGCCTGGGCTGGGGCATGGTCCCCGAGGCGCAGGCCGAAGCGCCGCTGCGGGCCGGCCGGCTGCTCTCCCTCGCCCCTCGACGTCCCCTGGAGGTCTCCCTGTACTGGCAGCAGTGGCGGCTCGACTCGCCCGCGCTGGCCGCGCTCGCGGACGCCGTGGCGGCGACGGCGGCCGAGGCCCTGCACCCTCCCCGCCGGGACGCGCCACAGCACTAGCCGACGACGGCAACGGCAACGGCGATGGCGCAGGAGTGGTCGGCCGCACCGAGGGGCTTCAGGGGCGGCGGCCCTCAGGGGGTCGCGGGCCGGTTCTCGCGCAGGGCGGCCAGCCGGGTCTGCGCACTGTCCAGCAGCATCTCCAGTGCCGTCGGGTACGCGCTCGTCACCATGCGGGCCGACAGCAGCGCGGCCGCCTCGGCGATCCGGGGGTGGGTCTCGGCGGGCAGCCGGGCGTAGGTCGAGCGCCACATGCCGTCGTCGGCGCGCTGCGCGGCCGGCGGCAGGGCCAGGGCCGCGGCGTCCAGGGCGGCGAAGGCCAGGGTCTGGTCGATGAAGGCGTGGTAGATCCGCACGGTCTCCGCCAGCGGGAAGCCGGCCGTACGCAGCACGTCCAGCACGGCCTCGTCGGCGGCGAGTTCGCTCGGCCGGCCGGTCACCCGGCTCGTGGTGAGCTGGGCGGCCTGCGGGTGGGCGACGTACGCGGCGTGGATGCGCAGGCCGACGGCGTGCAGGTCGGCCCGCCACTCCCCCGTCGGCCGCCAGCCGCGCAGCGCCTCGCCGATGAGTGCGTCGCCGATGGCCAGCGTGAGGTCGTCCATGCCCCGGAAGTAGCGGTAGAGCGTGCTGGGGTCGCAGTCGAGGGCGAGGCCCAGGCGGCGGGCGGTGAGTCCGGCGCTGCCGTGCTCGCGCAGCAGGCGCAGCGCGGCCTCGACGATCAGCCGCTCGGACAGCACCGTGCCGCTGCGGGTGGGCCGGCGTCTGCGCCGTTTCTCCTCGGGCACGACCTGCTTGGCCATACGTCCCACCCGCTTCCTCCGGCCCGTCGCCGTCCTGCCCACGGTCTCCGGGGTGCATCCTTATGCCAACGCCATTGACCTTACGTGAGCCCCGGGCGTTGTATCGGTGCCGGGCCCCGCTTCGCACACGTCCTTCTCAGGTTCGGCCGAGGGAGTTCTTCTCATGCGTGTCCTGCTCGTAGGCGCCGGCGGTGTGGGCACCGCCGTCACCCGCATCGCCGCCCGCCGTCCGTTCTTCGAGGCGATGGTCGTCGCCGACTACGACCCCGCCCGCGCCGCGGCCGCCGTCGCCGCCCTCGACGGCGACGAGCGGTTTCTCGCCGAGCGGATCGACGCCGCGGACCAGGCGGCCGTGGCCGCCCTGCTCGCCCGCCACCGCTGCGACGTCCTGCTGAACGCCACGGACCCGCGGTTCGTGATGCCGCTGTTCGGCGCGGCGCGCACGGCCGGCGCCACCTATGTCGACATGGCGATGTCGCTGTCCCGCCCGCACCCGGAGCGGCCGCACGAGGAGTGCGGCGTCAAGCTCGGCGACGCGCAGTTCGCCGAGGCCGACGACTGGGCCGCCGCCGGCGCCCTGGCGCTGGTCGGCATGGGCGTCGAGCCGGGCCTTTCGGACGTCTTCGCCCGGTACGCGGCCGACGAACTCTTCGACGGGATCGAGGAGATCGGCGTCCGCGACGGCGCGAACCTCACCGTCGAGGGCTACGACTTCGCCCCCTCCTTCAGCATCTGGACCACGATCGAGGAGTGCCTGAACCCGCCGGTCGTCTACGAGGCCGACCGCGGCTGGTTCACCACCGCGCCCTTCAGCGAGCCCGAGGTGTTCGACTTCCCCGAGGGCATCGGGCCGGTGGAGTGCGTCAACGTGGAGCACGAGGAGGTGCTGCTCGTGCCGCGCTGGGTGAAGGCGGACCGGGTCACCTTCAAGTACGGCCTGGGCGCGGAGTTCGTCGAGACGCTCAGGACGCTGCACCGCCTGGGACTGGACGGCACCGCGCCGGTGACGGTGCCGAGCGCGCGGGGACCGGTTCAGGTCTCGCCCCGTGACGTGGTGGCCGCCTGCCTGCCCGACCCGGCGACGCTGGGCGAGCGCATGCACGGCAAGACCTGTGCGGGCACCTGGGTGCGCGGCGTCAAGGACGGGGCGCCCCGCGAGGTGTACCTGTACCACGTGGTCGACAACCAGTGGTCGATGGCCGAGTACGGCAGCCAGGCCGTGGTGTGGCAGACGGCGGTCAACCCGGTGGTCGCCCTCGAACTGCTCGCGACGGGCGCCTGGTCCGGGACGGGCGTCCTCGGACCCGAGGCGTTCCCGGCCCGCCCCTTCCTCGACCTGCTGACGGAGTACGGCTCGCCGTGGGGGCTGCGGGAACAGTGAACGACTTTCCGGGCGCGCCCTGTTTCACCTCCGCCTCGCCGGTGACCCGATCAGGAGCAATCATCCGGAACATCACAGACGAGAGATCGCAGGTGACTTCGATGGACGACTGGCGACAGCACGCCGCGTGCCGCCGCGAGGACCCGGACCTCTTCTTCCCGATCGGAACCTCGGGCCCGGCGCTGATGCAGGAGGAACAGGCCAAGTCGGTCTGCCGGCGCTGCCCCGTGCAGGAGGCGTGCCTCGAGTGGGCCATGGAGACCGATCAGACGCTCGGGGTGTGGGGCGGCACGAGCGAGACGGAACGCCGCGCCCTCAAGCGGCGCATCAAGGCACGACGCAGTTCGTGACCGTGAACGCGGCCCGGACGGCCGGGCGTTGACGCCTCAGCCGTCGCCCGGCGGCGGCGCGGCCGGAAGCCGCAGCGTGAACACACTGCCCTCGCCCGGGGTGCTGGCCGCTTCGATCGCGCCTCCGTGGGCGTCCGTCAGCTGGCGGACGATCGACAGGCCCAGCCCGCTGCCGCCGGTGCGCCGGCTCCGCGACTTCTCCGCCCGCCAGAACCGCTCGAAGACGTGCGGCAGATCCTCGGGGGCGATGCCCGAGCCGGTGTCGGCGACCTCCAGCACGACCCGGTCGCCGTCCCGGCGGGCGGTCAGTGTGACCGAGCCGTCGGCCGGGGTGTGGCGCACGGCGTTGGCGACGAGGTTGCCGAGGACCTGCCGCAGCCGCACCGGGTCGGCGTTCAGCCAGACGGCGTCGTCGGTGCCGGTGCGCAGCGCGACCCCGGCGGTGTCGGCCGCCACCCGGTGGGCGGCGGCGACCTGGGCGAGCAGATCGTCGGCGGGCACCGGTTCACGGTGCAGCACCAGGGTGCCGGCGTCGGCTGCGGCGAGGTCGCGCAGGTCGTCGATGACCCGTTGCAGGACGAGCGCCTCCTCGTGCAGCGCGCCGAGCAGTTCGGCGTCGGGTTCGACGAGCCCGTCGCGGGTGACCTCCAGCCAGCCGCGGATGTTGGTGAGCGGACTGCGCAGTTCGTGGGCGACGTCGGCGACGAGCGCCTTGCGCTGCGCCTCCAGCCGTTCCCTGCGTTCGGCCAGGTCGTTGAAGGCCTCCGCGAGGATGCCGGTCTCGTCGCGCGTCGTGACGGGAACCCTTGCGTGCCGGTCCGGGGGCTGCTGCGCGGCCTCCGTCAGGGCGCGCAGCGGGCGGACGAGACGGGTGGCGACGAGGGCGCTCACCGCGACGGTGACGGCCAGCACCAGCCCTGCCACGCCGACGACCTTCGCCTTGTTGGCCGGCGACATGTCCCAGCGGGTCCGGGCGCCGGTGTCCCCGCCGCCCAAGAACAGTTCGGCGGCCGGAGCCACGTAGGGGTCGAGCTGTACGCGGCGGGCTTCCTCGAGGCAGGTCTGGGCCGCCCTCATCGCCTTGGCGTCGCGCGCCTTGGCGAGGACGGGCCCGGGAGTCGCGTCCCGGCCGAGGGCGCCGGGTGTGCCGGGTCCGAAGAACAGCGGCGACCCGGGATCGAGGCCCGCGCGGGTCAGGCAGCCGGCCGCATGCCTCTGGAGCGCGGTCATCGCCTTCTCCTCGGTGGGCATCGGGGCGTTGAGGCGGCCGTCCGCGCACTCGTCGGGCACATAGCCGGACGAGGTGGCGCCGTCGGCGTCCTCGATCACGGGTCGGCCGCTCGGGGTGCGGGTCACCGTCGTCTCGATGCCGTGGCGGGCGAAGCACTTCTGCCGGTCGCGGGCGCGGGCGTCGAGCTCGCTGCGTTCACCGGAGGTGAGCCGGTAGGGCCCCACGACCCGCGGATCGATGCCGCTGAGCTGGGCGCCGCGCTCGGTGTACGTGTCGGTGCGCAGCGGGTCGACGGCGGCGGCGGCGCGCGGCGGGAGCGACGTGCCCGGCGGCGCCGAGTCCGCGAGCGGGGTGCGGTCGGCCGTGGTGAGGGCGATGCGCCGGCCGGTCCTCGCGGACAGCTCGCCGACCGCCTGCTGGACGCCGGTCCACTCGGGGTGGGTGGCCGCGTAGCCGCTGAGCTGAGCCAGGATGTCCATGTCGTCGGCGAGCGCCTGGCCCTGTTCCTCCCGCAGCGCGCGGGTGGTGGTGGTCACGGCGAGCCAGGCCGTCGCGGCCACCGAGCACACGGCGATCAGGACGGAGGCGCTCAGCAGCCGCACCAGCAGACGCTTGCGCAGGGGTATCCGGGTGCGGTTCACGGCCGGCCGCCGCTCAGCTTGTAGCCGACGCCGAACACGGTGAGCAGCCGCACGGGCTTGCGCGGGTCGGCCTCGACCTTGCGGCGCAGGTTCATGATGTGCACGTCGACGGCCCGTTCGGTGGAGGAGCGGTCGAAGCCGCGGGTGCACTGGAGCAACTGCCTCCGGGAGAAGACCCGTTCGGGTTCCGCGACCATCGCCAGCAGGATCTGGAACTCGGCCGGTGTGCATTCCACGGGCTCGCCCTCGCAGCGCACCTCGTGCCGTTCCGGGTCGACGGCGAGCCCCGCGGCCCGCACGACGGCGCCGTCGGGCCGGTCGGCGCCGGCCCGGCCGCTGCGCCGCAGGACGGTGCGGATGCGGGCCATCAGCTCGCGCGGGCTGTACGGCTTGGTCATGTAGTCGTCGGCGCCGAGCTCGAGGCCGAGCAGGAGGTCGTCCTCGGCGGCTCGGGCGGTCAGCATCAGCACCGGGACGTCGTCGTCCTGCCGCAGCACCCGGCACACCCCGAACCCGTCGACGACCGGCAGCATGAGGTCGAGGACGACGAGGTCCGGGCGGTCCCGTCGCACCGCCTCCAGCGCGGCGGAGCCGTCGTGCACGACCGTGGCCGTGTGGCCCTCGGCGAGCAGCGAGCGGCGGATGAGCTCGGCCTGCATCGCGTCGTCCTCGGCCACCAGTACATGAGCGCACACGCGATTACTCCGTTTTCTCAGTGGGCCAGAGAGGCATGGTCGCCCATGACGGCCACGGGGTGCAGAGCGGGGTCGAGGGCGCGCAGCAGTTCCTTCATGTGGCGCTCTGCGACGCTCACGCAGCCGTGGGTGGGGCCGCCGTGGTCGACGTGGAGCCAGATCCCGCCGCCGCGGCCAGCCCCGAGCGGGCGGGTCCAGTCGAGGGGGGAGACGCCGGGCGTGCGGTTGTAGTTCACCGCGATCACGTAGTCGAACGACCCTTCCAGCGACTCGCCCTGGAATCCGGTGCCCGGTGAGCGGAAGCCCCTGCCGTGGTCGTAGGGAAGTCTCGTGCCGGGGTCGGGCAGCAGGCCGCCGGCGTCGGTGAGGCCGTAGACGCCGATGGGCGAGCGCAGGTCGCCGCCCATGTGGTGGTCGCTCCAGCCGCGCAGGGCGTTGTGCGCGGGCCAGCGCTCGCCGGCCTGCCAGCCGGCCTCGGTGCGCCGGTAGAGGACGACGGTGGAGAGCGGGGAGTTCTTCCCGGCGCCCGTCACCACGACCGCCTGCCGTGCGTCGCCCGGAACCTGGGACCAGGTCTTCGGGCCCAGGCCCGGTATGCGCTGCGGCACGGTCCGGGCGGCCGCGGCGGGTGCGGGGGCGCTCGGCGCGGGGCTCACCGCGGCCGGGGTGCGGTCGGCCCCGGCTCCGTCGAGGGCCGCGGTGCCGCCGCATCCGGTGAGCAGCAGGGACGCGGCGAGCAGCGCGGCACGGGGTCGGGGCCGGAGCGGGTTGGCGATCATGGGTCGACTCTCGCCGACAGGTGTGTGGAACTCGTCAGGTTGCGGGCGCTGTTCGCCGACTACGGCGTTGCGGGCTTGCCCCGGCCGTACAGCCAGGTGCGGAAGAGGCCGCCGAGGTCCTTGCCGGAGGTCCGTTCCGCGAGGCGTTCGAACTGGGCGGTGGTGCCGTTGCCGTTGCGGTGCGCGGCCGCCCAGGCGCGCAGGATGCGGAAGAAGGCGCGGTCCCCGACCGTGGTGCGCAGGACGTGCAGGGTCATGGCGCCGCGCGCGTAGACGGGGGTGCCGAAGATGTTCGCGCCGCTGCCGGGGTCGCCGGGCGGGAACGCCCACAGCTCGTCGGTCGCCGGGAGGGCGTACAGGTCGTCGAAGCTCTTCTGGGCGCTGTCGCCGCCGTGCTGCTCGGCGTAGAGCCACTCGGCGTAGGTGGCGAAGCCCTCGTTGAGCCAGATGTCCTTCCAGGAGGTGAGGGAGACGGAGTCGCCGAACCACTGGTGGGCGCTCTCGTGGACGAGGGTGCTCAGGGAGGGCGCCCGGTCGTACACCGGCCGGGTCTGGGTCTCCAGGGCGTAGCCGACGTTCGGGGCGTGGTCGACGATGGCCCCGGCGGCACGGAAGGGATAGGGCCCGAACAGCCGGCTCTCCCAGTCGAGCACGGACGGCAGTTTCTTCACCACCGGTGCCGCGGCCGCGGCCTCGCGCGGGTCGACGGCGTTGTACACCTGAAGGCCGTCGCGGGTGGTGTACTGCTCGACCTTGAACTTCCCGACGGTCGCGGTGGCGAGGTAGGCGGCCATCGGTTCCTTCTGCCGCCAGCGGTAGGTCGTCGTGCCGTGCGCGGTGCGCCGGCCGACGAGGACGCCGTTGGCGACTGCCGCGCGGTCGGCGGGGACGGTGATGGCGAAGTCGTAGGAGGACTTGTCGAGGGGGTGGTTGTTCGCCGGGAACCAGGTCATGGCGCCCTGTGGTTCGCCGGCGACGAAGGCGCCGTCGTCGGTGGGGATCCAGCCGTCCAGGGACCCGTCGGGGTCGGTGACCGGGCCGGGGGTGCCGGTGTAGGTGACGGTGATCTGGAAGCGCTCGCCCTTGCGCAGGGCGCGCTTCGGGGTGACCACGAGTTCCTGGCCCTGCCGGCGGTGCGCCGCCCTGACGTGATCGACCGTCAGGCCGGTGACCTTCAGCCCCTGGAAGTCGAGGTCGAAGCGGGTCAGGCGCTGGGTGGCGCGGGCGGTGAGGACCGCCTTGCCGTCGAGGTGGCGGCTGCCGGGGTCGTAACGGAGGCTCAGGTCGTAGTGGGTCACGTGGTAGCCGCCGTTGCCGGCGAGCGGGAAGTAGGGGTCGCCGACGCCGGCCGTGCCCGTCGGGCCGGCCGCCGCGGCGGGGCCGGCCGCCGCGAGCAGCGCGGCCACGGCGACGGGGACGGTGGCGGCGACGGCTTCGCGGCGCAGCAGGGCGGTGGTGCGTCTGCGGGGCTGTGTCACGTGCGCTCCTGGGGGGGCCTGTGGTCAAACGTCCTCAGACTAGGACCGGACGCCGCGGTCTTCCCCCTCATTCAGGTCAAGCCGAGCGGTGTCCTCGGACGTCCCGGGCCTAGGATCGACACGATCCGCCTACCCGAGGACGGCCGCCATGAAGGTCCGCGTACGTCGCGTGTACGACCCGCCCGAGCCGCAGGACGGTGTGCGGGTGCTGGTCGACCGGCTGTGGCCGCGCGGGGTGTCCAAGGAGGCGGCTCGCGTCGACGAGTGGCCCAAGGGCCTCACGCCGTCCACGGAACTGCGCCGCTGGTACCACGCGGGCGAGGGCTCGCACGAGGAGTTCGCCCGCCGCTACGAGGCGGAGCTCACCGAACCAGAGGCGGCCGAACTCCTCGATCATGTACGTGAGTTGATGAAGAAGGGCCCGGTGACGCTGCTCACCTCCGCGAAGTCCCCGGAGCAGAGCCACACGGCGGTGCTGGTCCGCCTGTTGACGGCGGACCAGCCCTGACGTCAGCCGGTCTGCTTCGCCGCGGCCCGGCCGGCGGCCCGCCCCGAGAACAGGCAGCCGCCGAGGAAGGTGCCTTCGAGGGCGTTGTAGCCGTGGACGCCGCCGCCCCCGAAGCCGGCCACCTCGCCCGCCGCGTACAGACCCTCGACGGGCTGCCCGTCGGCGCCCAGGGCGCGTGAGTCGAGGTCGGTCTGGATGCCGCCGAGCGTCTTGCGGGTGAGGACGTGCAGCTTGACGGCGATCAGCGGGCCGGCCTCGGGGTCGAGGACGCGGTGCGGGGTGGCGACGCGGCCGAGGCGGTCGCCGATGTAGCGGCGGGCGTTGCGGATGCCCTGGATCTGGGCGTCCTTGCTGTACGGGTTGGCCATCTGCAGGTCGCGGGCCTCGATCTGCCGGCGCAGGCCGTCCACGTCGAGCAGCGGCTTGTCGGTCAACGCGTTCATCTTGTCGACGAGCTCCTCGAGGGTGTCGGCGATCACGAAGTCCGCGCCGTGGTCGAGGAACGCCTGCACCGGCGCCGGGGCTCCCTTGCCGAGCAGCCGGTCGCGCAGCACGGCCCGGCGGTCCTTGGCGGTGATGTCGGGGTTCTGCTCGGAGCCCGACAGCGCGAACTCCTTCTCGACGATCCTGCGGGTGAGGACGAACCAGGAGTGGTCGTGGCCGGCGATGTCCTCGGTCGTGCGCAGGTACCTGAGCGTGCCGAGGGTGTCGTAGCCGGGCAGGCACGGGTCGGGCAGCCGACGGCCGAGGGCGTCGAACCACAGGGAGGAAGGGCCGGGCAGGATGCGGATGCCGTGGCCGGGCCAGATGGAGTCCCAGTTCTGGA
Source organism: Streptomyces sp. NPDC020597 (assembly GCF_044335095.1). Classification (NCBI taxonomy): domain Bacteria; kingdom Bacillati; phylum Actinomycetota; class Actinomycetes; order Kitasatosporales; family Streptomycetaceae; genus Streptomyces; species Streptomyces sp. NPDC020597. The sequence continues at coordinate 92,777 of NZ_JBIRUL010000013.1, forward strand.
TGCCCTCGGTGTAGTGCCACATGCGGTCGCGGTTGACCAGCCGGACGCCGGCCTCGGCGCTGATGTCGAGCATCCGGCCGTCGACGTAGGCGGGCACACCGGTCACCATCTCGGCGGGGGGCGTGCCGAGCCGCTCGGGCCAGTGGCGCCGCACGATGTCGTGGTCGGCGCCGATGCCGCCGCTCGTGACGACGACGGCCCTGGCGGTCAGCTCGAAGTCGCCGATCGGGTCGCGGTTGGAGGCGACGCCGCGCGCGGAGTCGTCGGGGGCCAGGACCGTGCCGCGCACGCCGCGGGCGGCGCCGTCCTCCATGACCAGCTCGTCCACGCGGTGGCGGTGGTGGAAGGTCAGCAGTCCGTCCCGGGCGGCCTGCTTGGCGTACCGGACGAACGGATCGACGACGCCGGTGCCCGTCCCCCACGCGACGTGGAAACGGGGCACGGAGTTGCCGTGCCCGTCGGCGCGCAGATCACCGCGTTCGGCCCAGCCGACGGTCGGCACGAAGGAGATGCCGTGCCCGGCGAGCCAGCCGCGCTTCTCCCCCGCCGCCCACTCCACGTAGGCCCGCGCCCAGCGCACCGCCCAGGAGTCCTCGTCCTCGGTCCGGTCGAACTGCGCGCTGCCCTGCCAGTCGTTCCAGGCGAGGTCGAAGGAGTCCTTGATGCCGAGGCGGCGCTGCTCCGGGGAGTCGACGAGGAAGAGCCCGCCGAAGGACCAGAACGCCTGGCCGCCCAGGTTGGCGGCGTTCTCCTGGTCGACCAGGGCGACCCGCCGGCCTCTGCTGGTGAGTTCGTGCGCCGCGACCAGGCCGGCGAGGCCCGCTCCGACGACGATGACGTCCGCGTCCATGGCGACCGTTGCCCTTCTGTCCGAGTCTTGTGCGAGGTGGTGTGCGTGGGGGTCAGGCGTGGTGTCCGCTGCCGTCGGTCAGCAGCGCGGTGAGCAGCTGCCTGAGCCAGGCGCGGGCGCTGTTCACGTCCTTGTCCAGCAGCAGTTGGGTGGTGACGCCGTCGTAGGCGGCGACCACCGCGCGGGCGGCGCAGTCGACGTCGCCGAGCACGGCGGGCAGCGGGGTGTGGCCGCGGGCCCGGGACAGCCGGTCGGCGATCGCGCGGCGCAGTCGGGCCCGGTGTGCGAGCAGGGTCTGCGCGACGGCCGGGTCGCGGGCGGCGTGCACCAGGAAGTCCGTCTTGACCAGCAGCCAGTCCAGGTCGAGGAGGAGCACCTCGGTGACGCGGTCCACGGACGCCGGCACGTCGAGGTCGGGCCCGTCGCCGGCGAGGGCGTCGGCGACCTGCCGGGCGATGACCTCCGCACGCTCCTGGTAGAGGGCGAAGAACAGTTCGTCCAGGCTGCCGAAGTTGGAGTAGAAGGCGCCCCTGCTGTAGCCGGCCGCGTCGCAGACCTCCTCGATGGAGACCCGGCCGAAGCCCTTGGCGGCGAACACGGCGAAGGCGGCGTCGAGCAGGTTGGCGCGGGTGCGGACACGGCGCCGGGTGACGCGTCCCGTCGTCTGCTGCGCCGCCATGACCGCACCTCCGTTCGATACATGAATGTATCCGATACATCGACGTATCGAAAGGGGTCGTGGGACCGGGCGAGCCAGGGCTAACTGGGCGAGCCGGGTCTGGTTGTCACGGACTCGATCGTTGAGCTCGGTGTATGCCGACGGCCTGCAGGTTCCGTCCGCTCCGTCGAACCCGGCGACCTTCACGGTTCCTACGGCACCCGGCCTGAGCTGCTCGGTCAAGAAGTGCATGCGAGGGTCGGCCGGCACGGACATGGAGGTGAGCCCAGGGCGTCTCCGACGGCTCTTGGGCGGTGAACATCGACGCCGCCTCCGGCCGGGCCCACCAGCACGCCGCCAGCGTCCGGGCGCCGGCCGCCGACCAGAAACGACCTAGTCCGCGGCAGCCGTCGGGTCCCACAGTCCGGCGGCCGTACCGCGGGCGACGTGCTCGGCGTAGACGCCGACCTTCCGGGCGATGATGGAGCGGCACTCCTCAAGGGCGCGGATCTGGCCCTCGACGCGGCGTTGGTGGGCGTCGAGGAGCCGCAGCCGCTCCGGCTCGTTGCCCGGACCCTGCCGGACCAGTTCTGCGAACCGCTTCAGTTCGGCGAGGGGCATCCCGGACTCCCGCAGCCGGACGCAGATCCCCAACCAGTCGACGTCGGTGGGGCTGTAGCGGCGGCGACCGCCCGCGGTGCGGTGGACCGGGCCGACCAGCAGGCCCTCGCGCTCGTAGAAGCGCAGGGCGTGGACGCTCAGGCCGGTGCGGTCGGCGACCTCGCCGATGCCGAGCGATTCGGTGAAGGACTCGGTCGTCGCCATGCGGACACCCTAGGGCTTGATCTAGACCCTTCTCTAGCTCGTAGCGTCCTCGACATGAGCACTGAGACCGCCACCGCGCAGCATCCGATCAACTCCCCTTTCTCCGCGGCCTCCACCGCTGAGGAGGTCATGGCCGGGGTCGACCTCTCCGGCAGGACCGCCGTCGTCACCGGCGGCTACTCCGGCCTCGGCCTGGAGACCGCGCGGGCCCTGGCGGCCGCCGGGGCCCGGGTCATCGTCCCGGCGCGCCGACCCGAGTCCGCCCGGGCGGCGCTCGCCGGACTCCCCGGCGCCCCCTGCGAAATCGTCCCCCTGGACCTCACAGACCTCGGCAGCGTCCGCTCCGCCGCCGCGCGCATCCGGGAGGTCGCCGACCGGCTCGACTTCTTCATGGCCGTCGCCGGGGTGATGGCCACCCCGGAGCGGCGCGTCGGGCCCGGTTGGGAGTACCAGCTGACCGCCAATCACTTTGGGCACTTCGCCTTGGTGTGCGAGCTGTACCCGCTCCTGCGTGACGCGCACGGCGCCCGCGTCGTCGTCTACAGCTCCGGCGGTCACGGGATCACCGACTTCCGCTGGCACGACCCGCACTTCCGCACCGGCTACGACCGCTGGCAAGCGTACGGCCAGGCCAAGACCGCCAACGTCCTGTTCGCCGTCCACCTCGACGCCCTCGGCCGCGGCGACGGCGTCCGGGCATTCGCCCTCCACCCGGGAAGCATCATCACCGAACTCCAGCGGGAACTGACGCGCCGTGAACAGGTCGACCTGGGCTGGGTGGACGAGCAGGGAGCTGTGATCGGCGAGGGCTTCAAGACCCCGTCGCAGGGCGCCGCCACCGGTCTGTGGGCGGCGACCTCCCCGCTCCTCGCCGGCCGCGGCGGGCTCTACCTGGAGGACTGCGAGGTGGCGCGGGTCACCGACGAGGACGGGCCGATGGACGACGGCTGGGTCCGGGGGTACGCCGTCGACCCGGCTTCGGCCGCACGGCTCTGGCAGCTGTCCGTCGCGGCGACCGGGGCCGGGCCGATCGGCGAGAGCGCTTCTCATGGCTCTTGACCGCCCGGTGGATCACGGGATTCACCGGGCAGGTGTCCAGCAGGGTGCGACGACGCGAACCGACCGATGCGCAGCGGGCAACGCGTCCCCTCAGAGCCCGGCAGAGCACCCTCCTCGGCCAGTGACAGATACCTCGCCCAAGTGCCAACTGTCCCGCCCGGTCACAGTCGCCGATCGACCCCGCCCTCCTCCCCGGGCGCACCGCCACGAACATATTTTCGATTAAGGCGTAGGCTGGAACCATGACCGCGCACCACCTCCAGGGCTCCCTCTTCGACCAGACCGACGAACTGCGCCTCGGTCCCCTCGACAGGCTGCGCCGCACCGTGCTCGGCGCGGGCGCCTGGATCGACGTGCTGCCGGGCTGGCTCACCGGCTCGGACGCCCTGTTCGAACACCTGGCGGCCGAGGTCCCGTGGCGCGCCGAGCAGCGCCGGATGTACGACAACGTCGTCGCCGTCCCGCGCCTGCTGGCGTTCTACGCGGAGCACGACGCGCTGCCCCATCCGGTGCTGGAGGAGGCCCGCCGGGCGCTGTCCGCGCACTACGCCGCGGAACTGGGCGAGCCGTTCGTCACCGCCGGGCTGTGCCACTACCGCGACGGCCGGGACAGCGTCGCCTGGCACGGCGACCGGATCGGCCGCGGCGCCGACCGGGACACGATGGTCGCCATCCTCTCCGTGGGCTCCCCACGCGACCTGCTGCTGCGCCCCGCGGGCGGGGGCGAGGCGGTGCGGCGGCCCCTCGGGCACGGCGACCTGATCGTGATGGGCGGCTCCTGCCAGCGGACCTGGGAGCACTGCATCCCCAAGTCCGGCCGCGCCGCGGGGCCGCGCATCAGCGTCCAGTTCCGTCCCCGCGGAGTGCGATGACGCCGGGCGCGCGAACGGGGCGGCCACCACGGGCGAGGCCGCCGCCCGCGGGTGCGCACGACTCGGAACCCCACCGTCCGCATGCCTGCGGTGATCTGCTTTGCTGTCCCCCGTCGAGCACCAACCTCCAGGACCCGGGGACGGCCATGCGGGCAGACGTACGGCAAGTGGCGGACGGCACCTACCTGGTGCACGGCTCGCACACCAACTGGGTGATCCTCTCCGAGGGGGACGCCTTCACCCTGATCGACACCGGCTACCCGGGCGACCGCGAGCGGGTCCTCGACTCCCTGGCGGCGGTGGGCGGTTCCCCCGAGGCGCTCTCGGCCGTGCTGATCACCCACGCCCACAACGACCACCTGGGCTCCGCCGAGCACCTGCGCTCGGTGCACGGAGTCCCGGTCTATCTGCACGAGGCGGAAGTCCCGCACGCCCGCCGGGAGTTCCTCCAGCAGGTGAGCGTCGGGGCGATCCTGCGGAACGCCTGGCGGCCCGGCGTCGTGCCGTGGCTGGCGCACGTGGTGCGCTCGGGCGGCGCCGAACAGCATCCGGTCACCGCACCCGAGGCGTTCCCCGTCGCCGACGGCCCGCTCGACCTGCCCGGCCGCCCGGTCCCCGTGCACACCCCGGGTCACACCGACGGCCACACGGTGTACCACCTGCCGCAGGCGGGGATCGTCGTCTCCGGGGACGCACTGGTCAGCGGTCACGCGACGTCACGGGTGAAGGGGCCGCAGCTCCTGCCGGACATGTTCCACCACGAGCGGGCCCGAGCGGTCGCGTCGCTGGACGTGATCGGCGCTCTGGAGGCAGACCGGCTGCTGCCCGGCCACGGCCCGCTGCACCAGGGGTCCGTGCGGGCGGCGGCCGAGCTGGCCCGCGAACGCGCCGTCTAAGGTCAGGCCATGGCTTTGCAGATCAGCGCCACCAACCCGGAGCACCCGGCACTCCTGCTGGAGCTGCCGTGGCACCTGCCCCTGGAGGAGTGGCCCGAAGAGCTCCTCGTCCCGCTGCCGCGTGGCATCTCCCGCCACGTGGTGCGCTACGCCCGGGCCGGCGACGAGGTCATCGCCGTCAAGGAGCTCGCCGAACGGCCCGCGCTGCGCGAGTACGAGCTGCTGCGCGACCTGGACCGGCTCGGCATCCCCTCCGTCGACCCGCTGGCCGTAGTCACCGGCCGCACCGACCCGGGCGGTGACCCGCTGGAGCCGGTGCTGATCACCCGCCATCTGGGCGGTTCGCTGCCGTACCGCTCCATGTTCGAGACGACGATGCGCCCGGCGACCATGCACCGGCTGATGGACGCCCTCGCCGTGCTGCTGGTGCGGCTGCACCTGGCGGGTTTCGCATGGGGCGACTGCTCGCTGTCCAACACGCTGTTCCGGCGGGACGCCGGCGCCTACGCCGCCTACCTCGTGGACGCCGAGACCGGCGACCTGCACCCGCAGCTCAGCCCCGGCCAGCGCGACTACGACCTCGACCTCGCCCGGGTCAACATCAGCGGCGAGCTGCTCGACCTGGAGGCCTCGGGGGCGCTGCACCCGTCCGTGGACCCGATCGAGTTCGGCACCGAGATCTGCCGCCGCTACGGGGCGCTGTGGGACGAGCTGACCCGCACCTCGGTGTATCCGGCGGGCAAGTACCACTACATCGAGCGCCGTATCCGCCGGCTCAACGAGCTCGGCTTCGACGTCGCCGAGATGCAGATCGAGCACTCCTCCAACGGTGACTCGGTCGCCTTCGTGCCGAAGGTCGTGGACGCCGGCCACCACCAGCGCCAGCTGCTGCGCCTGACCGGCCTGGACACCGAGGAGAACCAGGCCCGGCGGCTGCTCAGCGACCTCGAGAGCTGGATGGCCACCCAGGACGACTACGCCCCGGGCGACCCCCTCGCGGCCCGCCCGGAGGTGCTGGCGCACCGCTGGGTGCGGGACGTGTTCCGGCCCACCGTGCGCGAGGTGCCCCTCGAACTGCGCGGCTCCATGGACCCGGCGGAGATCTATCACGAGCTCCTGGAGCACCGCTGGTACCTCTCGGAGCGCGCGCAGCACGACATCGGGCTCGACACGGTGGTCGCCGACTACATCAGGAACATCCTGCCCAAGGCACGCGAGACGCTGGAGCCGACGCTCCCGGAGTGAGTCAGCCCTGCGGCACGACGGCGACCGGGCAGTCCGCGTGATGCAGGACGCCGTGCGCCACCGAGCCGATCCGGGCGCCCACCGCCGTGCGGTGGGCGCGTCGGCCGACCACCATCAGCTGCGCCCGGCCGGACACCGAGAGCAGCACCTGCCCGGCGCTGCCCATCTCCACGTGCTCCACCACGGGCACGTCCGGGAACCGCTCCCGCCACGGCTGCAGCGCCTCGGCGAGCGCCTTCTTCTCGTAGGGCTCCAGGCCGCCGGCCTCGTCGAGGAGCTTGAGCGAGCCGGGGCTGTAGGCGAACACGGGCGGCAGCGTCCAGGCCCGCACGGCCCGCACGGTCGCGCCCCGGGCCGCGGCCGTCTCGAAGGCGAAGCGCAGCGCGGGGGCGCTGTCCTCGGGGTCGCCCTGCTGACCGACGACGATCTCCTGGCCGCCCGCCTCCGCCGTGGCCCGGTCGCCCGCCCGCACCAGCACCACCGGGCGCGCCGCCTCGGCGATCACCTGCTGGCCCACCGAACCCAGCAGGAACCCGACGACCGGGCCGTGCCCGCGGGAGCCGAGGACCAGCAGCTCCGCCTCCGCCGCCGCGGCGACCAGCGTCTCGACCGGTCCGCCCTCACACACGTCGGTGGCGACGGCCAGTCCTGGGTGGCGCTCGGCGATCTCGGCGACGGTCCGCTCGGCCGCGTCGCGCACCCAGCGTTCCTGTGCGTCCCGGTCGGCCACGTCCTGTGCCGCGTTCGGCTGGAACCGCCAGGCGTGCACCACCCGCAGCTCCAGGTCGCGCCGGACGGCCTCGCGGGCCGCCCAGGCGAGCGCCGCCACGCTCTCGTCCGTCCCGTCGACCCCTGCCGTGATCGGGCCCGTCATCCCGCCGCCTCCTCGTGTCGCGATCACATCCGTCGGGCTCCAGTCTTCCCTAAGCTGCGGACATGACCTTGGAGTGGGAGCAAGTGATCGTCGACGCGGCCGACCCGGTGGCGCTCGGGCGCTGGTGGGCGGCGGCTCTCGGATGGGTCGTGGTCGACGAGTCGCCCGACGAGTACGAAATCCGACCGGAGCGGGACCGGCTGCCGGGCCTGCTGTTCGGCCGGACGCCCGATGCGAAGACCGTCAAGAACCGGCTCCACCTGGACTTCCGGCCGGACGACCGGGACGCCGAGGTCGCCCGTCTGCTCGCGCTGGGCGCCCGGCACGTGGACATCGGCCAGGGTGAGCAGCCGTGGGTGGTGCTGGCCGACCCGGAGGGCAACGAGTTCTGCGTGCTGGGAGCGCGGCGGACGCCTTGACCGTGCGCGCCCGGCGCTGTGCCGGCAGTGCACGGCCCGCCGACAACTCCGAGCGTTCCCCGTCGATCGAACATACGATGGGCACAGCCGGCGCGGGATTCGCCGTGCCGCGACGACCGACGACCCTTTCGGGGTGGGAGACGCATGGCACAGGCCGCCGATTCGGCGCGGACCGTCATCCTGACCGTGGACGACGACCCGGGGGTATCCCGTGCCGTCGCCCGTGACCTGAGGCGCCGCTACGGCGCCTCGTACCGGATCGTACGGGCCGAGTCCGGGGAGTCCGCGCTGGAGGCGCTGCGCGAGCTGAAACTGCGCGGCGACCTCGTGGCGGTGATCCTGGCCGACTACCGGATGCCGCAGATGAACGGCATCGAGTTCCTCGAACAGGCGCTGGACGTGTATCCGGGCGCCCGGCGGGTGCTGCTGACCGCCTACGCGGACACGAGCGCGGCGATCGACGCGATCAACGTCGTCGACCTCGACCACTATCTGCTCAAGCCGTGGGACCCGCCGGAGGAGAAGCTCTACCCCGTCCTCGACGACCTGCTGGACGCCTGGCGCGCCAGCGACTACCGGCCCGTGCCCGCGACGAAGGTCGTCGGGCACCGCTGGTCGGCCCGGTCCTCGCAGGTGCGGGAGTTCCTGGCCCGCAACCAGGTGCCCTACCGCTGGTACTCCGCCGACGAGCCCGAGGGGCAGCGGCTGCTGGCCGCGGCCGGCGTGGACGGGCAGCGGCTGCCGCTGGTGGTCACCGCGGAGGGCGCCCCCCTGGTCGAGCCGGACGCGCCCGAGCTGGCCGCCCAGGTGGGTCTGGCGACCACGCCGACGGCCGAGTTCTACGACCTCGTGGTGATCGGCGGCGGCCCGGCCGGACTGGGCGCGGCCGTGTACGGGGCCTCCGAGGGGCTGCGGACGGTGCTCGTGGAGCGGTCGGCGACCGGCGGGCAGGCCGGGCAGAGCTCGCGCATCGAGAACTACCTGGGCTTCCCGGACGGGGTCTCCGGAGGCCAGCTCACCGAGCGGGCGCGCCGCCAGGCCGCGAAGTTCGGCGCGGAGATCCTCACCGCGCGCGAGGTGACCGGGCTCGAGGTCAACGGGTCCGCGCGGGTGGTGCGCTTCTCGGACGGCTCGGCGGTGGCCGCGCACAGCGTGATCCTCGCGACGGGCGTGTCCTACCGGCAGCTGGCCGCGCCGGGCTGCGACGACCTGACCGGCTGCGGGGTGTTCTACGGGTCCGCGCTCACCGAGGCGGCCTCCTGCCAGGGACACGACGTGTACATCGTGGGCGGCGCCAACTCGGCCGGTCAGGCGGCGATGTACCTGTCGCGGGGCGCCAAGTCCGTGACGCTGCTGGTGCGCGGGGAGTCCCTGACGGCGTCGATGTCGCACTACCTGATCCAGCAGATCGAGGAGGCGCCCAACATCTCGGTGCGCGCCCGGACGGTCGTCGAGAGCGCGCACGGGGAAGGTCGGCTGGAGCAGCTGACACTGCGGGACGTGACCACCGGGCAGAGCGAACTCGTCGACGCGCAGTGGCTGTTCGTGTTCATCGGCGCGGCCCCGCTGACCGGCTGGCTGGACGGCACGGTGCTGCGCGACGAGCGCGGGTTCATCCTCGCCGGCCCCGACCTCACGCCGGACGGGCGGCCGCCGGCGGACTGGGAGCTGGACCGGCCGCCGTACCACCTGGAGACCAACATCCCCGGCGTGTTCGTGGCGGGCGACGCGCGCGCCGAGTCCGCGAAACGGGTCGCGTCCGCCGTCGGAGAGGGAGCCATGGCCGTGATGCTCGTCCACCGTTACCTGGAGCAGTCGTGAACGGGCGGCTGATGCCGTGCAGCCCGGCCGAGATCAGTTCGCTGTTCCTGTTCGAGAAGCTCTCCCCCGACCAGCTCGGACGGCTGTGCGGCGAGGGGCGGGTGGAGAAGTTCGAGCCCGGCCCGGTGTACACCGAGGGTGATCCGGCGACCTGCTTCTACGTGATGCTCGAGGGCACGGTCGTGATGTACCGCCGGGTCGGCGGGGACGACATCGAGGTCAGCCGCACCTCCCAGCGCGGGGTGTACGCCGGGGCCATGCAGGCCTACCTGGGCGACCGGGTGCCGCAGGTCTACCAGAACTCGATGCGGGTGACGGAGCCGACCAGGTTCTTCGTGCTGCCCGCCGAGTCGTTCTCTGCGGTCATGCAGGAGTGGTTCCCGATGGCGGCGCACCTGCTGGAGGGGCTGTTCTTCGGCTCGAAGAACACCCAGCGGGCCATCGGCCAGCGCGAACGGCTGCTGGCGCTGGGCTCGCTGTCGGCGGGTCTCACGCACGAGCTGAACAACCCGGCGGCGGCGGCCGTGCGGGCCACCGCCACGCTGCGGGAACGGGTGGCGAAGATGCGGCACAAGCTGGCCGTGATCGCCTCCGGCGGGTACGAGCCGGCGGCGCTGACCCGGCTGATCGAGATCCAGGAGCGCACGGCCGAACTGGTCGCCAAGGCGCCGAGCCTGAGTCCGCTGGAGGCCTCCGACCGGGAGGACGCGCTCACCGACTGGCTCGACGACCACGGCCTGCCCGAGGGCTGGCGGATCGCGCCGACCTTCGTGCAGGCCGGACTCGACGTGGACTGGCTGGAGCAGGTGGCGGCCGCCGTCGACGACGATGTCCTTCCCAGCGCGATCGGGTGGCTGAACTACACCGTCGAGACCGAGCTGTTGATGGACGAGATCGACGACTCGACCAACCGCATCTCCCATCTCGTCGACGCCGCCAAGCAGTACTCCCAGCTGGACCGCGCTCCCTACCGGGTCGCCGACGTCCACGAACTCCTCGACAGCACCCTGCTGATGCTCGGCGGCAAGATCGGCCGGCGCATCCAGGTCGTCAAGGACTACGACCGGACGCTGCCGAAGATCCCCGCCTACCCGGCGGAGCTCAACCAGGTGTGGACCAACCTCGTCGACAACGCCGTGTTCGCCGTCGACAGCGCCGGCGGCGAGGGCACGCTGACCGTGCGGACCGCGCGGGAGGGCGACCGGCTCCTGGTGGAGTTCCGCGACACCGGCCCCGGCATCCCGGCGGACATCCGGGGCCGGATCTTCGACCCGTTCTTCACCACCAAGCCGGTCGGCGAGGGCACCGGTCTGGGCCTGGACATCTCCTGGCGGATCGTCGTCAACAAGCACCACGGCAGCCTGCACGTCGAGTCCGCGCCGGGCGACACCCGCTTCCAGGTCCTGCTGCCGCTGACCGCCCCCGATCCGGGCGTCGACGGCGGCCCAGGACCCGACACCCCTGAGACCCCCGAGACCCCCGAGACCCCTGAGACCCGCGAGGAGCCCGTATGACCGACGTGGACGGCATCGACACGAGCGTCCCGCCCAGCGGCGACGGCTGCGTCGACTGCGACGCCGCGGGCGGCTGGTGGTTCCACCTGCGGCGCTGCGCGAGCTGCGGGCACGTCGGCTGCTGCGACTCCTCCCCCGCCCAGCACGCCACCGCCCACTACAAGGCCACCGGACATCCCCTGGTCCGCAGCTTCGAGCCGGGCGAGGAGTGGTTCTGGGACTACTCCTCGGACGAGCTCTACGAGTCGGGGCCGGAACTGGCCCCGCCGGTAAGCCACCCCGCCGACCAGCCGTCGCCGGGGCCGGCCGGGCGGGTCCCGCAGGACTGGGCGCGATCGCTGCACCGCTGACGCCCCCGGGTCCTCGCTCCCGGTCGCTCTCAGTCGCTCCCGGCCTCCGTCCCTGGTCGCGGCGCACGTCGAAGGCGGCGCGTGCCAGGATGGAGACGTGTCGCAGACCGTGTTCAGCACTCCGTTCATCGGCCGGGAAGAGGAACTGGCCCGGCTCTTCGGCGTGCTGGAGCACGCCCGCGACGGCGAGGCGCGCGCCGTGCTGCTCGCCGGGGACGCGGGCGTCGGCAAGACGCGCGTGCTCGGCGAGGTCGCCGCGCGAGCCGCGCAGTCCGGCCTGACCGTGCTGACCGGTCACTGCGTCGACCTCGGCGACGTGGGACTGCCCTATCTGCCGTTCACCGAGATCCTGGGCACGCTGGCGGCCGACGAGCGGTTCACCGCGATCCTGGGTGCGCATCCGCTGGTCGACCGGCTGCTGGGCGCGGGCTCCGGCACGGCGCCGGACGACGGGGACCGGGCCCGCGCGACCGGCGGAGAGGGCCGGCTGCGGCTCTTCGAGGGGATGGCGGCGCTGCTGGCCGACCTGTCGCGGGTCGCTCCGGTGCTCCTCGTCCTGGAAGACCTGCACTGGGCCGACCAGTCCTCCCGGGACCTGCTGCGCTTCCTGCTCAGCCGCGGGTTCCTGCAACGGCCGGCGGGCGACGGGAGGGGCCACCGGCTGGCGGTGCTGGCCTCCTACCGTGCGGACGACCTGCACCGCAGGCATCCGCTGCGCCCGCTGCTGGCGGAGCTGGTACGGCTGCCGGCCGTGGACCGGCTGGAACTGCGGCCGCTGGCGGACGCGGAGGTGACCCGCCTGGTGCGGGCCCTGGAGGAGCGCCCGCTGCCGGACGCCACGGTCCGCGGGATCGTGGCGCGCGCGGAGGGCAACGCCTTCTACGCGGAGGAGCTGTCCACCGCCGCCTGCGCGGAGACCGGGGGGATGCCGAGCGGACTGGCCGATCTCCTCCTCATCCGCGTCGAGCAACTCCCCGACGCCGCGCAGCAGGTGCTGCGGACGGCCGCCGTCGCCGGCCGGCGGGTGGAGCACGCCCTGCTGCGGGACGCGATGAACCTGCCGGACGACGAGCTGGAGTCGGCGCTGCGCGAGGCCGTCGGCCGCCGGCTGCTGGCCGCCGGCGACGACGGCACGTACGCCTTCCGGCACGCGCTCGCGCGCGAGGCGGTCTACGCCGACCTGCTTCCGGGCGAACGGGCCCGGCTGCACGGCGCGTTCGCCCGGCTGCTGGCAGGCCGGGGCCGGCGCGCCGAGACGGCGGCCGAGCGGGCCCACCACTACCGGGAGAGCCACGACCTGGTCGAAGCCCTCACCGCCTCGCTGGAGGCCGCCGACCACGCGCAGCGCGTCGGGGCGCCCGCCGAGGAGCTGCGGCATCTGGAATCCGTCCTGGACCTGTGGGAGTCGGTGCCCGCCGAAGCCCTGCCGTCCGGCGGGGGCGACGACCGGGTCACGCTGACGCTGCGCGCCTCGGCGGCCGCCGCGCACGCCGGAGAGGCGCACCGCGCGGTGTCGCTGACGCGGGCCGCGCTGGCGGGCGTCGGCCAGGACACCGACTCCGAACTGGCCGCCCGGGTGCGGTACACGCTCGCGGGCACCTTGATGAACGTGGACAGCCTGACGGCCGCCTTCGCCTACAGCAGCGAGGCGCTGGCGATGATCCCCGCCGAACCGCCGTCGCCCACGTGGGTGTGGGCGGCCGCCACACATGTCCTGGCGGCGCGTCAGGTCGGCGACTTCGGCACCGCCCTCAGGGTCGCCCGGCAGGCCCTCGAGGTCGCCGAGCGGCTGGACCTGACGGACGCCCGCGCCGATCTGCTGGTCTCGCTGGCCAACCTCGAGGGCGGAGGCCGCCGCTCCCCCGAAGGCCGGGCCCGCTTGAAGGAGGCACGTGAACTCGCCCTGCGCGGCGGCAACGCCTCCGTGGAGATGCGCGCCCTGTTCACCCTGGCCATCGGCGCCTACGAGGCCGGGGAGCCACAGGAGTGCCTGCCCTGGCTGGCCGAGGGCCTGGACCGGGCTCGCCGCGCCGGGCTGCTGTCCTCCCCTTACCCGCTGGAGATGCGCTATCTCCAGCTTCTCGTGCTCTACACCCTGGGCCGCTGGGACGAGTGTCTGCGCACGGCGGCCACCGATCTCGCGGTGCTGCCCGCCTCGGGCGGCTTCGCGGTCGGTCCCGCGTTGTACGTGGCTCTCGCGCGCGGCGAACGCAGCGCCGTCGAACGGGCCCGGGGCCTGCTCGAAGGCGGCTTCGACTGGATGGCGACGCTCGTCGCGGGCATCGTGCTGACGGACGCGGCGGCGTCGAACGGCGACCCGGAGGCGGCGGTGGCGCGGCTGCGGACCTCGGTGGAGTCCCTCACGGACGACGCGGGGACGCGCCCCGACGTCACCGTGCGGCTCACCGCGCTCGCCCTCCCGGCCGTCGCCGACGCGGCCTGCGAGGCGCGGCGCGCCGGTGACGAGGCCACGGCCCGCCGCTGGGCGGCAGTGGCCGCCGAGCTCCTGGAACCCGCCCGTGCGGTGGCCCTGCGCGGCGGGACCGGCGCGCCGCAGGGGCCGGAGGGGCACGCCTGGCTGGCCCGCGCCGAGGCCGAGTGCGCCTGGGCCGCCACGGGACCGGACCCTGCGCTCTGGGCACGGGCGGTGGCTGCCTTCGGTCAGGGCGACGTGTACGAGCTCGCGCGGTGCCGGCTCCGCTACGCGCAGGCCCTGCTCGCGGCAGGCCGCCGCGAGGAGGCCGCCGTCGAGGCCGACGCCGCCCGGGCGACGGCCGTCCGGCTGGGGGCCGGCCCGCTGCGCGAGCGGGTGGACGCCCTGATCCGGCGCGGCGGACTCGCCGGGGGTCCGGCCGGCGCCCGGGACCGTCCGACGTCGCTGACGGCGCGGGAGCAGGAGGTGCTGCGACTGCTCGGCCTCGGCCGCAGCAACCGGCAGATCGGCGAGGAGCTGTTCATCAGCGGCAAGACGGCGAGCGTGCACGTCTCCAACATCCTCGCCAAGCTCGGTGCGGCGAGCCGCACGGAGGCCGTGGCGATCGCCTACCGCGAGCGGCTGCTGGAGCCGCGGTCCGGCGCACCCGACCGAGCCCCGCGCGGCCACGGCGCGGGTTGACCTGCACGACCGCGCCGGGTGAGGGTGCGAGGACACGAAGAGTCAAGGCGCGGTCCCGGCTTGTGCCGCCAGCGCCGGAAGGGTGACCGCCTTGATCGGCATCTCGGACATCGAAGCCGCCGCCGAACGGATCGCCGGACATGTCGTCCGCACGCCGACGGTGCCCAGCCCCGGCCTGTCGAGCCTGCTCGGCGTCCCCGTGACCGCGAAACTCGAACTCCTCCAGCGCACGGGCTCGTTCAAGGCGCGGGGCGCGACGGCGAAGCTGCTGTCACTGGACGAGGCCGAGCGGGCCGCCGGGGTGGTCGCCGTGAGCGGCGGGAACCACGGCGTCGCGCTCGCCGTGATGGCCGCCGCCCTGGACGTGAAGGCCACGGTGGTGATGCCGCGCTCGGCGCCGGCCCGCTCCGTGGAGACCGCGGAGGCGGCCGGCGCCTCGGTGCGGCTGACCGACGGCATGGACGCCGCGTTCGCGCTGGTGGAGCGGTTGCGCGACGAGGGACTCACGCTGGTGCACCCGTTCGACGATCCGCTGGTCGTCGCCGGTCAGGGCACCGTCGGTCTGGAGCTCGCCGCCGACGCCGGCGAGCTCACGGACGTGCTGGTCAGCATCGGGGGCGGCGGGCTGATCGCGGGCGTCGCCGCGGCGCTGCGGGCGCGGCGGCCGGATGTGCGGATCTGGGGCGTGGAGACGCAGGGCGCACAGGCGATGTCCGAGGCGCTGGCGGCGGGCGGGCCGGTGCCGGTGGCGCTGTCGTCGATCGTCACCACCCTCAGCGCGCCCAGCGTCTCACGGCTGACGTACGACCACGTCCGCGCGCTGGTGACCGAGGTGCTGCTGGTCTCCGACCGGGAGGCCGTGCGGGGGTCCGTGGAGCTCGCCGAGCACGCGAAGGTGTGGACCGAGCCGGCGGCCGGCTGTCTGCTGCCCGCGGCGCGGCGGGTCGTCGAGCGGGTCGGTGACGGGGCACGGCTGGGACTGGTGGTCTGCGGGGGCAACGCGACGACCGCCGACATGAGGGCCTGGACGGACCGGTTCGAGGTGCGCTGAGTCGATTCGCCGGGAAGAGGGAAATCCCGGCCGAGGCGTCGCCGAAGGGAATGGACCGGGGCCGGGGAGGTCGTTTTCCGGACGCCCGGGGAGACCCGCCCGTCTTGTTTACCGCGGGTTACCGTCGCAGGACGGGACGGGTGCCCCACTCCGGCCGAGGTCCGCCAATTCCCTTTTCTCGCACACCTACTCGACGCGTGACGAAGTCTTTTTCTTGAATGAAGGACAGGAATCGCGCCGAGTTGCGGTCCCGTTGAACGCACCCCCTCACGCCGGTCGTACCACTGGGAAAGGTGACAGCGGTTTCGACGAGGGATGACCATGGTCAAGACGCACGTCTCCACGCACGAGTGGGTCGCCGGGAGGTACCGGCTGCTCGACGTCGTCCATCGGGAGACGAACCGCGTCAGCTGGTACGGCGAGTACGTCGAGGAGACCGGGGCGGCCCGGCCCTGCCTGGTCACCAGGATCGGTCTGCCCGCCGACCAGGGCGAGGAGAAGGCGCGGCAGGCCGCCGACCGGGTGCTGCGCATGTCGGAGACGATGGCCCGGCTGTGCCCCGGCCGGATCGCGTCGGTCGTCGACGCCCTGGAGGAGGACGGTTCCCTGTGGACCGTCACCGAATGGATCGACGGCCTGCCGCTGGGGCAGCTCATCGCGCAGAAGGGCGCCTTCAGCCCGGGAAGGGCCGCGGCGATCGGGCTGCAACTGCTCGACGTGCTCGAGGTCGCGCACGGCGAGGGCATCACCCACGGCGAGCTGAGTCCCGGCCAGATCTTCGTGCGGAGCCAGGGCCCCGTCGTCCTCACCGGGTTCGGGCTGGCCGGCGCGACCCTGGCCCCGCGCGTGGCGGCCCCGTCGTACGCCTCGCCCGAACAGGCCCGCGACGAGCGGATCGGCCCCGCCGCGGACCTGTGGACGCTGGGCGCGCTCCTCTACACGATGGTCGAGGGACGGCCGCCGTACCGGGACCGGGACCGGCCCGAGGCCACCCTCAGGGGCGTGGACAGGCTGCCCCTGCGCACCCCGCTGCGCGCCGGTCCCCTCACCTCCGTCGTACAGGGCCTGCTGCGCAAGGACTCCCGGGAGCGGCTGACCCGCACGGTGGTGCGCCAGTCCCTGACCCGCCTGCTGGACGAGGACCCGCACACCGCCGCCGTGCCCACTCCCCGGCTGCGCCGCGTCCGCGCCGCCGCACGACAGGTCGGCCCGCAGTGGAGCGGCCGGGCGATGGCGGCCGGGACCGCGCTGGCCGTCGTCACCGTGGCGCTCGCCGCGCTCGCCGTGGCCCAGGGCCTGCCCGACGGCGACGACACGGCGGCGGGCGACGCGCAGGCCCGGCCGTCGGCCTCCGCCACGGGGCCGGGCGAGGACGCCGGCGACAGAGTGTCCGCCACGCCGGACCCGGCCCCCACGCCGACCCCCGCTCCCAGCAGGCCGGCCAGTCCCTCGCCGAGCGCGCCTGCGCGAACCTCGCCGCCGCCCGCCACCGCCGACGCCCTCCCGGAGGGCTTCCGGGTCTACCACGCCGAGGAGGGCTTCTCGGTGGCCCTGCCCAAGGGGTGGCAGCGGCTGAACACGGCCCGTGCCGCCGACGGGGCCTACCGCGTCACGTTCGGCGCGAAGGGCGACCCGCGCACCCTGGCGGTCACCTACAGCAAGGACGCCGGACCGGACCCGGTCGCCGTCTGGCGCGACGACGTCGAACCCAACCTGAAGCGGACCGCGGGGTTCCGGCGGATCGGCCAGATCAGGGCCACGACGTATCAGGGGTTCAAGGGCGCCGACATGGAATGGCTCTCCGACGGCGCCGACGGGCAGCAGCGCACGTTCGGCCGCGGCTTCCTGCTCGGCGGGGGCCGCAGCTTCTCGCTGCGCTGGACGACGCCCGCCGCCGACTGGAACGCGAGCGCCAACCGGCAGGCCATCGACACGTTCCTCAAGACCTTCCGGCCGGGTCCGGCCGCCTGAGCCCGGCGACCGGGGACCGGAGCCCGCGGGACTCCGCCCCCTCCCGGTCGCCGGCGGCCTGTTTCCCCCCGCGACGGCCGGGGACTCGGGGCTCATGGTGCGAATCGGATACACGATGATGACCGAGCAGGCCGGCCCTCGTGACCTGGTCGACCACGTGGTGCGGGCGGAGGAGGCGGGCTTCGACTTCTCGGTGACGTCGGACCACTCCTTCCCCTGGCTGCGCTCGCAGGGACACGCGCCGTACGCCTGGAGCGTGCTCGGAGCGGCGGCCCAGGCCACCTCGCGGATTCCGCTGATGACGTACGTGACGTGCCCGACCTTCCGCTACCACCCGGCGGTGGTGGCGCAGAAGGCGGCGACGATGCAGTTGCTGTCCGAAGGTCGCTTCCGGCTGGGGCTCGGCTCGGGCGAGAACCTCAACGAGCACGTGGTGGGCGGCGGATGGCCGTCGGTGGACGTCCGACACGAGATGCTCGAGGAGGCCGTGGAGATCATCCGGGCCCTCTTCGAGGGACGGCACGTCACCCGGCACGGCGCCCACTTCGACGTGGAATCGGCCCGGCTGTGGGACCTTCCGGACGAGCCGCCGCCGATCGGGATCGCCGTCTCCGGCGACCGCTCCTGCGCGCTCGCGGGCCGGCTGGCCGACCTGGTGATCGCCACCGAGCCCGAGAAGGCGCTGCTCGACGCGTTCGACCGGCACGGCGGCGCGGGGAAGCCGCGCGTCGGCCAGCTCCCCGTTTCGCACGACGCCGACCGTGACACGGCCGTACGGCGGGCGCACGACCAGTTCCGCTGGTTCGGCGGCGGCTGGAAGGTGAACTCCGAACTGCCGCACCCGGACTCCTTCGAAGCCGCGACGCAGTTCGTGACGCCCGGCGACGTCGCCGCCTCGATCCCGTGCGGCGACGACCCGGACGACTTCGTCGAGGCCGTACGCCCGTATGTCGAGGCCGGGTTCACGGAGGTCGCCCTGGTGCAGATCGGCGGCGACGCCCAGCACGCCTATCTGGACTGGTCGGAGAAGACCCTGCTGCCCGCGCTGCGCGGCGCCTTCGGATGACCGGGGAGCCCGGCCCGCGCGCGGGTCTCGCCGGGGTCCGCCGCAGGGCGCGTATAGGCTGCCGTCGCGGATGTCCGCGGCGCCGATCCCGCGGCCGCAGCCTGTGGAGGAGAACGACCCGTGACCCTGGCGATCGACCTGCCCGAGACGGCCGCCGAGGCGTCCGCCGAGACGTCCCCCGCGCCGCTGTCCGACCTCGTGGCGCGCGACGCCCGTGAGTTCGGCGTCTACGCGCGGACCGGCGGGTGGGCCTTCGGCCTGCTCGTGGCGCGCAGCGTCCGGCCGGGCGGGCAGGGCGCCGACGAGACGCCGAAGGTGTCGGCGAAGGAGTTCGCCGGGCTGGCCGGCTGCTCCCCCGAACGCGTCCTGCGGTTCTACAAGGCGTGGGACCGGGCCGCGGACGACGGTCTCGTCCCGCATTTCGAGGAGCTGGCGCCCGGCCAGGAGGTCGAGCTGCCGGACGCCGACGTCTGGCTGACGTACTACGTCTCGCGCTCCAGCGCCACGTCCGAGCGCGGGGCCGCGATCGCGGAGGCCGCCGAGGCCGAAGGCATCCGGCCCACGAAGGCGCTGGAGGTCGCGGAGAACCCCACCGCGCTGCGGGCCGCGATCCTCGCCGACCCCTCGACCGCCCGGGCCGCCCGCGCCGCCCTCCTGGACCGCGTCAAGGAGGACCCGGAGCTGCAGCACGAGCTGGCCCGTGACGTCGTGCGCACCGACGACCTCAAGAAGGCCGTGGCCTCCGAGAGCCGCTCGGCCGACCGCATCGGCTATGTGCGGCAGATCGCCGAGTCCGGCCGGATCAGGACGCCCGCCGGGCAGACCCTCGACGCGCCCGCCGAGCTGCGTCAGGAGGCCGAGCGGCATCTGTCGCTGCTCGACGAGCTGGACGAGGGCGAGGACGCCGGCGAGTGGGCCAACGACGCCTACGACACCCTGAAGGGCCTGGTCGTGGAGACCGTCGAGGCCGATCCCGAACTGCGCGTCCAGGAGCGGCGCACGAAGTTCTACAGCAGTCTGCAGCGGGCGACCAGGGTCTTCGAGGAGCTGACCTTCGACGACGTCGACACGCAGGAATTCTACGAGGACGACATGGTCCAGCAGCTGGAGGAGCTCCAGCAGGCGATCGGCAGCTGCATCGCCGCGCTGCGCGGCGCACGGGGCGCCGGCCCCGAGCCGGACGGCCCGGCTCAGTCCGTGGTGTAGTGACTCCGGGTCCACAGGGGCAGCACGAACCAGCACAGTCCGTACCACGCGACCACGCCCGCGACCAGCCACGGCACGAACGCGTCGTGGGTGGCCACCCGCATGATGAGCAGCAGCGAGGAGGTCATGGTGGCGAGCAGCAGGAGCAGGCCGACGAGGGTCAGCCGGGACGCCACCTGCACCGCCTGCGGCTTGACCCGCCGCCCGGAGACGAGGCGGTGCAGGGACACCGGGCCGATGAGGGCGCCGGTCGCACAGGCGCCGAGGACCACGGTCACGATGTAGATGACCTGGTCGACGTCCTCCAGGTCCGCGTAGCGCGGGGTGAACACGACGGTCAGGAGGAAGCCGAAGAGGATCTGCACACCCGTCTGGGCGACGCGGATCTCCTGGATGAGCTCGCCCCACATCCGGTCGGCTCTCTCCTCCTCGGTCTCGTTCCGCCCCGTGCGCCGCTCGGCGCTCGTCGCCGTGTCCGTCACCTCTGCCGCCTCCCGGTTCGCGTGGTGGTCCCTCGACCCCCCTCCTCACCGCGAGTACCCCGGGAGCGGCGGTTCTTGCCGCCCGGCGCCGGGCGCGTCTACCAGCGGCCCTCGACCTGCTCCCTGATCCGCCGGTCGTAGAGGTCGCGGACTGCCGCGACGGTGGCCTCGGAGAGCTCGGGGAGACGGGCGGCGGCCGCGTTGGCGCGGGCCTGCTCGGGAGAGCGGGCGCCCGGGATCACGGTGGTCACGCCGGGCTGCTGGACGATCCAGCGCAGCGCCAGCTGGGCCGGGGTGTACCCCTCGGGGGCGAGGGCCGCGAACTCGACGGCGGCCTCGACGCCGGTGGCGTAGTCGACGCCGGAGAAGGTCTCGCCCTGGTCGAAGGCCTCGCCGTGCCGGTTGTAGGCGCGGTGGTCGTTCTGCGGGAAGACGGTGTCCCTGGTGTACTTCCCGGAGAGCAGTCCGGAGGCGAGCGGGACCCGGGCGATGATGCCGACGCCGGCCTCGCGGGCCGCCGGGAGCACCTCGGCCAGGGGCTTGAGGCGGAACGGGTTGAGGATGATCTGCACACTCGCGACGCCCGGCCGGGCGATCGCGGTGAGGGCCTCGGCGCAGGTCTCCACGCTGACCCCGTAGTGCGCGATGCGCTCCTCCTCGACGAGGGTGTCGAGGGCGTCGAACACCTCGTCGCTGGAGTAGACGGGGGTCGGCGGGCAGTGCAACTGCACGAGGTCGATGCGGTCGACGCCGAGGTTGCGGCGGGAGCGGTCGTTCCAGGCGCGGAAGTTGTCCAGGACGTAGTTCTCGGGGATCTGCTCGACGCGGCGGCCCATCTTCGTGGCGACCAGCACGTGCAGGTCGGGCCGGCCGCTCAGGAAGGCGGCGATGGTCTGCTCGCTGCGTCCGTCGCCGTACACGTCGGCGGTGTCGAAGAAGGTGACTCCCGACTCGGCCGCCGCCTCCAGGACCGTGAGGGCTTCCTTGTCGTCGACGTCGCCCCAGTCGGCCCCCAGCTGCCAGGTGCCGAGACCGACGACGGACGCGTGCTGACCGGACCTGCCGAATTCGCGCTCTTCCATGCCGTCAGTGTGTCATCCGCGGTGGTCCGCCGCGCCGCCCGGGCCGTCGCCGCCGGCGCCGCCTTCGAGGTGGGCCTGGATGGTGGGGCCGTACCGGTCGGCGATGTCGTCGACCGAGGTCGCGCGCAGTTCGCTCCCCCGGGCGATGCCGTACATGACGCCGAGGCCGAGCAGGGCGGCGACGGCCAGTTCGGCGCGGACACCGCGGTGGGCGCCGGTGAGGCGCTCGGCCAGGCGTTCGGTGACCTGGGCGCGGAAGTTGGCGCGCAGCACGTCGCCGTGGTCGCCGTGCAGGGGCGCGAACGCGATGCGCAGCAGGGGGTCGGCGCCCCGCTCGCGCTGGCTGACCAGCACATGCCGGACCATGTGCCGGCCCAGTCGCTCCAGCGGAGCGTCCAGTACGGCGTCGGCGTCCTCCTCGAAGGACATCACCCGCGCGAACAGGGCGTCCTTGTTGCCGAAGTACTTCAGGACCAGGGGCGCGCTCACCCCGGCACGCTCCGCCACGGCCTTGAGCGTGATGTCGGCGTGAGCCTGGCGGGCGAGGAGGTGGCGGGCGGCGCGCAGGATGGCGGCCCTGGTCGCCTCGGCGTCGCGCCGGGCGGGGGCCGAAGAGCCTGTGGAGGCCGGAGAGCCGGTGGGGACCGGGGCGTCGGGTGAGGTGCTCACGGGTTCATGCTCCCTCCCTGGCCCCGTCGCTCACCGGCCGGGTGCGGCCCAGGGGCGCCGGCGTGTCCGCGGCGCCGGCGTCGCCGGGGATGGCGAGGGCCACCGCGCATGCGCCGAGGGCCACCGCGCCCGCGACGCCGAAGGCCAGCAGATAGCCGTGCAGCGTCGGCACCCGGGCCCCGCCGAGAAGGCTGGTGTGGTGCACGAGGACGGCGGCGACCGCGGCGCTGGAGACGGCCTGGCCGATGGTGCGCATGAGGACGTTGACGCCGTTCGCCGACGCGGTCTGGCCGGGCGGGACGGCGCGCAGGATCAGCGCGGGCAGCGCCGAGTAGGCGAGGGTCGTGCCGGTGGACACGACGGTCGCACCCACCATGATCATCCACAGTTCGCGGCTGTCGGCGACGCGCAGGGCGTACCCGGCGGCGATGACGGCGGCGCCGAGGGCGAGGGTGATCCTGGGGCCGCGCGCCTCGGAGATGCGGGCGGAGAGCGGCGAGAACAGCAGCATGGTGACGCCGCCGGGCAGCAGGCACAGGCCCGTCTGGACGATGGACAGCCCGAGCCCGTACCCGCTGGCCTCGGGAGCCTGCACGAGCTGGGCGGTCACCAGCGAGTTGGCGTAGAAGGCGAAGCCGGTCAGCAGTGCGGCCAGGTGGGAGAGGCCCACTCTCGGCCGGGACACCAGCCGCAGGTCGACCAGGGGCTCCGCGGAGCGCAGCTGACCGCGCCACCACAGACCGAGCACGGCGACGGCGCCGAGGAAGAGGCCGACGATCCGGGGGCTGCCCCAGCCCCACTGACCGCCCTGGGAGACGGCGAGCAGGAGACAGACCAGGCCCGCGGCGAGGCCGAGCGCGCCGGTCACGTCGAACCGGCCCGGCTCGCGCACCGGCGACTCGGGAACCGCCCAGCGGATGAGCACGACGCCGGTCGCGCCGAGGGCGGCGGTCACCCAGAACATCGCGTGCCAGTTCGCGTACTGCACGACCACGGCCGCGGCGGGCAGTCCCAGTGCGGCGCCGATGCCGACGGTGGAGCTCATCAGCGCGATGGCGGATCCGCGGCGCTGCGGGGGCAGTTCGTCGCGCAGGATGCTGATGGACAGCGGGACGACACAGGACGCGGCGCCCTGCAGGGCGCGGGCCGCGATCAGCACCCCGATGTCGGAGGTGAGGGCGCAGACCACGGAGCCGGCGACCATCAGGGAGAACGACAGGAGCAGGACCCGGCGCTTGCCGTACATGTCGCCGGCGCGGCCGAGGACCGGGGTGAGGACGGCGCCGGACAGCAGGGCGGCGGTCACCATCCAGGAGACCGCGCCGGCCGAGGCGCCGGTCAGCCGTGGCAGGTCGGGCAGCAGCGGGACGACGACGGTCTGCATGACCGCCATGAGAATTCCGCAGTACGCCAGGACCGGAATCGTGAGCCGGGCCCGCAGAGCAGGGTCTCCGCTGGTCGAGGTGGGTATCGGAGCGGGCGACGCCATGGGCACTCCAATGGCCGGAACGGCACGCGAAGAGAGGTGAATGACCATTCACCATAGCAGTGAATGGTCATTCACCCAACGCTCTCCGGCGTGACGGAGGCCGCCCTCCCCCTACTTGCCCGAGGTCAGCGTGCGGGCGTGCGCGCCACGCGCCAGCTTCGGGCCCAGCCAGCGCTTGAGGCGGCGCAGCGCCTCGAGACGCCCGGCCGCCCGGTCGAGGCGGTAGTACAGCTGGGGCGGGACATAGGGCAGCAGGGGCGAGTGGCGCTGTCCGAGCAGGGCGAACATCTGCTCCGGGGGGAGGTGGATGTAGCGGGTGAGGTTCTCGTACCACTGGGCGCTGTAGCGGGCCGCGCTCTGCTGGGACAGCAGAGCGGACTTGCGGACGCGCTCATAGCGGTCGAGCGCCTGCGGAAGGTCCGGGCTCTCGCACAGCGCCCCGGCGAGGGCGATGGCGTCCTCCAGGGCGAGAGTGGTGCCGGCGCCGATCGAGTAGTGGGTGGTGTGGGCGGCGTCCCCCAGGAGGACGAGGTTGCCGCGGCTCCAGGTGCGGTTGACGAGCGTGCGGAACGTCAGCCACTGGGCACTGCCGCCGGCGGAGGAGGCCCGGCCGACGAGGGGGTGGCCGTCGAGGATGTGCGCGAAGAACTTCTCCAGGTCGGCGAGGCCGTCGGCCTCGGCGGCCCGGTCGAGGCCGAGTCCGGCGAGGGTCTCGGGGGCGCACTCGATCACGCAGGTGCTCTGCTCGTCGCTGAAGGGGTAGCCGTAGCACCAGACCCAGCCGTGCGCGGTCTCCACGAAGGCGAAGGTGAAGGAGTCGAAGACCTTGGTCGTGCCGAGCCAGACGTAGGCGTTGCGGCCTTCGGTGAGCTGCGCGCCGAAGTCGTCCGCGTGGGCGGTGCGCAGCGCGCTGTGGACGCCGTCGCCCGCCACCACGAGGTCGGCGTCCGGCAGGTTCCCGGCGGTGATCTCGCTCTCGAACTCCAGTCGTACGCCGAGCGCGCGGGCCCGGTCCGCGAGGATCTCCAGGAGCCGGTGGCGGCCGATGCCGTGCCCCTTGTCGCCGGGCTGACGGGTCGCCAGGTCCCGCACGTGCGCGACGCCCTCGTTCCACCGGACGGAGCTCTCCTCGATCGCGCGCGCCGACTCGGGGTCGTGGGCGCGGAGTTCGTCGAGGAGCCCCTGCCAGTACGTGACGCCCCAGCCGTAGGTCGAACCCTCCGGGTTGCGCTCGTGGACGGTGATGTCGTGGGACGGGTCCTGCCGCTTGAGCAGGATCGAGAGATACAGGCCGGCGGGCCCGCCGCCGACACAGGCGACCTTCACGCGCACCCCTTCGGAGTCACCAGACGTGGTTGATTGACGACGCAGGGTAGCAGGAGCCGAGCCCGCCCGCCGGACGCCCCACCTGCCCGATCGCGCCACTTTTCGCACGTGAGCCACACCACCCACGGCGCGACGGACCGATAAAGATCACCGGAAGCGGTGGCCCGACGGAAAGGAATTGCCCGTTCCGGCGCACGGCGGTCCACGGACGGCCAAGATCATCTTGGTTAAAGATTGCACGACATGTAAGCGAATGTCCGGATCACAGCCAACCGTTCGAGGCCGATTTCCCGGCCTCGCGGTACGGCCGATAGGCATGCGGAGTCGTCACCCCCTGGACCCTGGAGATCCCGCATGCCGCACATCAGCCGCCGTCGCGCACTCACCGCGGTCGCCGCCGCCGGCGCCGGCGCCACCCTCGCCGCCGTCCCCGCGGCCCGTGCCGCCGACGGCCGGCCCGGCCCGCACGACCCGCACGGCTCCCCCGAGGCCTTCGACGAGGTGTACAAGGGCCGCCGGATACAGGGCCGGAGCCGGACCGGCGGCGGCCATCACCACGGCGGCGGCTACGCCGTGTACGTCGACGGGGTCGAGCTGCACGTGATGCGCAACGCCGACGGCTCCTGGATCAGCGTGGTCAGTCACTACGACCCGGTGTCCACTCCCCGGGCCGCGGCCCGCGCCGCGGTGGACGAGCTGCAGGGCGCCCGGCTCGTCCCCTTCCCGGCCGGCTGATCCGCCGACCGCCCCCGTCCTTCCGCACCCCTGGAGCACCGCACATGACCGTCCGCAAGAACCAGGCCGCCCTGACCGCCGACGAGAAGCGGCGGTTCGTCGCCGCCGTCCTCGAACTCAAGCGCACCGGCCGCTACGACGCCTTCGTCACCACGCACAACGCGTTCATCCTCGGCGACACCGACGACGGCGAGCGCACCGGCCACCGTTCGCCGTCCTTCCTGCCCTGGCACCGCAGATTCCTGCTGGAGTTCGAGCGGGCGCTGCAGTCGGTGGACGCCTCGGTGGCGCTGCCGTACTGGGACTGGTCCGCCGACCGGTCACCCCGCTCCTCGCTGTGGGCTCCGGACTTCCTCGGCGGCAGCGGGCGCAGCCGGGACGGCCAGGTGATGGACGGTCCGTTCGCCGCCACGGCGGGCGCCTGGCCGATCAACGTCCGGGTGGACGGCCGCACCTATCTGCGCCGCTCGCTGGGGGCGGGCGTCCGCGAGCTGCCGACCCGGGCCGAGGTCGAGTCGGTGCTCTCGATGGCGACGTACGACATGGCTCCCTGGAACAGTTCGTCCGACGGCTTCCGCAATCACCTGGAGGGCTGGCGCGGCGTGAACCTGCACAACCGGGTCCATGTGTGGGTCGGCGGGCAGATGTCGACCGGGGTCTCCCCCAACGACCCGGTGTTCTGGCTGCACCACGCCTACATCGACAAGCTGTGGGCCCGGTGGCAGCGCCGGCACCCGGCGTCCGGCTACGTCCCGGGCGGCGGGACCCCGAACGTCGTCGACCTGCACGAGACGATGCGTCCCTGGAACGACACCACCCCGGCGGACCTGCTCGACCACACCGCCCACTACACCTTCGACGCCGACTGACCCCGCCGGCCGGGCCGATCGCACCGGCCTGTTTGCCTCCGCGCTGACGGGTACCCGCCACGGGCAACACCGACAGGATGAACCCGACGACGCAGGAGGAGACGACCGTGTCGCAGGTCGAGGAGTCCATCGAGGTCGACGTGCCCGTGCACACGGCCTACAACCAGTGGACGCAGTTCGAGAGCTTCCCCGAGTTCATGGGCGGCGTGCAGCGCGTCGAGCAGCGCACCGACACGCTCACCCACTGGGTGACCAGTGTCAACGGCGTGCACCGCGAGTTCGACGCGGAGATCACCGAGCAGATCCCCGACGAACGGGTCGCCTGGACCACGGTCTCGGGCGAGGCCAGGCAGGCCGGGGTGGTGACCTTCCACCGGCTCGACGACGCCCACACGAAGGTGATGCTCCAGATGGAGTTCCAGCCGGAGGGCGTCGCCGAGAACGTCGGCGACAAGCTGGGCTTCGTGAAGCGCCAGACCAAGGGAGACCTCGAGCGCTTCAAGACGTTCATCGAGGAGCGCGGCCTGGAGACCGGAGGCTGGCGCGGCGCGGTGGTGTGAGGCGCGGCGGCCGTGTGAGGCGCGGTGGCCCCAGAGCCGCCGCCGGCCCGGACCGCCGGTCAGCCCGCGTCGCCGGCCGCCGTCCGGCACTCCGGGTGTCCCCAGCCCTGGTCGTTCTTGGCGATCTGCTCGCCGGCCGCGTAGGTGCGGCCGCACAGGCAGCGGCCGGGGAACTTGGCGCTGATCGTGCGGGCCGACGAACCGCCGCTCCGCCGGGGCGACTTGCCCCCGGCGGAGCGGCCCTGCTTCGAGGCGGGCCGCGCCTTCGGGGTGTCCGGTGAGGCCGGCGGCTCGGGCGAGCCCTGGGCGCTGCCGGCCGGCTGCTGGACGACCGCCGCCTGGCTGGCCGCGCGGTCCGCGAAATCGTTGAGCGGGTCGCCGTCCACCTGGTGCGCGGGCACATAGCGGAAATCGACGGAGCGGCCTGCGAGCAGCTCGTCGATGCGGACCACGAGCTCCTGGTTGGCCACCGGTTTGCCGGCGGACGTCTTCCAGCCGTTGCGCTTCCAGCCGGGCAGCCAGGTGGTGACGGCCTTCATCGCGTACTGCGAGTCCATCCGGACCTCGAGCGCAACGGCCGGATCGGTGGCCGCCAGCAGGCGTTCCAGCGCGGTGAGTTCGGCGACGTTGTTGGTGGCCCTGCCGAGCGGACCCGCCTCCCAGCGGTCCGGCGCCTCCGTGTCGTCCGCGACCACCCACGCCCAGGCCGCCGGTCCCGGGTTTCCCTTCGAAGCCCCGTCGCACGCGGCCACCAGTCGTTCATGCATGCGCCCGATCATGCCATGACCGGCCGGGCCGGTCAGACGTCCGTGGTCTGCGGCATCTCACCGGCGGTGGTCGTCACATCGATCATCGAGAAGTTCGCGCCCTGCGGGTCGCTGATCGCCGCGAACCGTCCGAACGGGGTGTCCATCGGGCCGAAGCGCAGGGTGCCGCCGTTCTTCGTCGCCCGGGCGACGGCCGCGTCGCAGTCGTCCACCGTGAAGTAGACATTGACGTACGAGGGCACCTCGGGCGGGAACTCCTCCGTCATCCGCATGCGGCCCAGCACCGTGTCGCCCCCGATCTCGAACATCCGGAAGTCGACCGCGTCGTCCTGCATCTGCTTCGCCGTGTACGGGAACACGGCCGGGAGGAACGCGTCCGTCCGCTCCGGTTCGCGGGTGAAGACCTCGGCCCAGCAGTACGCGCCGGGCTGCTCCGGCGGGGCCTCGAAGCCCTCGTGCGAGCCGGCCTGCCACACGCCGAACACCGCGCCGCCCGGTTCGCGCCCCAGGCACATCGTGCCGAAGTCGCCGACCTGCATCGGCTCCATCAGCACCTCGCCGCCGTTCTCACGGATCCTGCCGGCGGTGGCGGCGGCGTCCTCGGAGGCCAGGTAGAGGCACCACTGCGACTGGCCTTCCTGACCCGGCATCGGCGGGACGACCGCGGCGACCGCCCTGCCGTCGGCGTACGCCTGCGTGTAGTTCCCGTACTCCGACGACGCTTCGCCGAAGGTCCAGCCGAGGACCTCGCCGTAGAAGTGCTTGGCGGCCTCCACATCGCTGAACATCGCGTCGGCCCAGCACGGGGTTCCCTCTGGTCGTACGGCCATGACGGCGGCCCTCCCGGTGAGATGGATTGTCCGGTTCCTCACGCTAGCCACCCCGCCTGCGCGGCGCGCGCCGAACACCCGGGTCTCCTGGAACACCCCCTGGACGGCACAGCCCGTCGCGGCCTGCGGGGCCCTTAATCGTTGGACGGCGCCGTCGCCGATCGCCTGGAATGGGACGCATGAGCGCCATGAGGATGCACGCCGACGAGGTCGACCTCGACGACTCGCTGGTCGGCCGGCTCGTCGCCGCCCAGTTCCCGCAGTGGGCGGGACTGCCCCTGCGGCGGGTGACCTCCTCGGGAAGCGAGAACGCGATGTTCCGGCTGGGCGAGGACATGGTCGTACGGCTGCCCCGGCATCCCAGGGCCGTGGCGAGCGTCGCCCACGAGCAGCGGTGGCTGGCGCGGCTGGGGCCGCTGCTGCGGGTGGCCGCGCCCGAACCGCTGGCGCAGGGCGGGCCGGGTGAGGGGTTCGCCTGGCCCTGGTCGGTGTACCGCTGGCTGGACGGCCGTAACCCGATCGCCGGCGCGGTCGAGCGGCCGGAATCGCTGGCCGCCGACCTGGGGGCGTACATCGCCGCACTGCGAGCCGTCCCGCCGAAGGACGGACCGCCGAATCCCCGGGGTGTTCCGCTGGCCGAGCGGGACGGACCCACCCGCGACGCCCTCGCCCGGCTGGAGGGCCAGATCGACACGGCAGCGGCCCGCGCCGCGTGGGACGAGGCGCTGCGCGTCCCCTACCGCGCGGGGCCGCCGGTCTGGGCCCACGGAGACATCTCTCCCGGCAACGTCCTGGTCGCCGGCGGGCGGCTCGCCGCGGTGATCGACTTCGGCTGCGTGGGTGTGGGCGACCCGGCGGTCGACCTGATCGTCGCCTGGAACCTGCTGCCCGCGTCCGCGCGCGGCGTCTTCCGCGACGCCGTGGGAGCGGACGACGCCGAATGGGCGCGAGGCAGGGGCTGGGCGCTGTCGATCTCCCTGATCCAGCTGCCGTACTACCGGCAGACCAATCCGCCGCTGGCGGCGAACTCACGGCATGCGATCAGCGAGATCCTGGCCGAGACCCGCTCCGCGGACGCCGGCGCGAGCGGGGGCTACGCGCCGTCGTAGGCCTTCCTCAGGGCCGCGACGTCGAGCTTGCCCATGGCGTACATGGCCTTGGTGGTGCGGGCGGACTTCACGGGATCGGGGTCGCTGATCATCTCGATCAGTCCGTCGGGGATGACCTGCCAGGACACCCCGTACTTGTCCTTGAGCCATCCACAGGGGCCCGGCTCGCCGCCGTTCTCGGTGAGCTTGGTCCAGTAGTGGTCGACCTCGGCCTGGTCGGCGCAGTAGATCTGGAAGGAGATCGCCTCGCTGAAGGTGAACTGCGGGCCGCCGTTGATGCCGACGAACTTCTGCCCGTTGGCGGTGAACTCCACCGCGAGCACCGATCCGGCCGGACCGGGGCCGGCCTCGTTGTAGCGTCCGATGGCGCCGATGCGGGAGTTCTTGAAGACCGAGACGTAGAAATGGGCGGCTTCCTCGGCCTGGCCGTCGAACCAGAGACACGTGGTGAATCCGTCGGTGGTCATGAGCACCTCCTGGGTGGGAACGCGGTCGTCAGTATCGACTCCCGCCGGTGCGGAATCTCATCGCCCGGCCCCCCGTGTCGCCGATCCGCCCTCGGCGGATCTGCCACGGGCAGAGAACCGGCGTGCGGGCGTCCGCCGGGGCCGAGAGTGAAGTCGACGGCATCACGCCACGACGAGGAGACCCGATGACCGCACTCACCACTCTCGCTCCCCGCGCCGCGGAGGGCGACACCCCGCCCTCCCGCTTCGACGACCACCTCGCCGCCCAACTGCTCGGCCAGCGCATCGTGCTGCTGGGCACCCAGGTCGACGAGGTGTCCGCGAACCGGGTCTGCGCGCAGCTGCTGATCCTGTCGGCGGAGGACCCGCGCACCGACATCGGCCTGTACATCAACAGTCCCGGCGGATCGGTGCACGCCGGGCTCGCCATCTACGACACGATGCGGCTGATCCCCAACGACGTGTCGACCCTCGTGATGGGATTCGCGGCCAGCATGGGGCAGTTCCTGCTCAGCGTGGGCGCGGCCGGCAAACGGTTCGCGCTGCCGAACGCGCGCGTCATGATGCACCAGCCGTCGGCCGGGATCGGCGGCACCACGGCGGACATCGAGATCCAGGCGGAGAACCTGGAGCACACCAAGCGGACCATCGAGCGGATCACCGCCGAGCACACCGGGCAGTCCCCGCAGACCATCTCGCGGGACGGCGACCGCGACCGCTGGTTCACGGCCGAGGAGGCCAGGGAGTACGGGATGGTGGACCGGGTCGTGGAGTCCCTCGCGGACGTCCGCCCGGCCGCGCAGAAGCGACGGATGGGGCTCTGACATGGGGACCTACACGATTCCGAACGTGGTCGAGCGGACCCCGCAGGGCGAGCGGTCCTACGACGTGTTCAGCCGGCTGCTGTCCGAGCGGATCATCTTCCTCGGCACCGAGATCGACGACGGCGTCGCCAACGTGGTGATCGCGCAACTCCTGCATCTGGAGGCGGCGTCCCCGGAGAGCGAGATCTCGATCTACCTCAACTCCCCGGGCGGCTCGTTCACCTCGCTGATGGCGATCTACGACACGATGACGTTCGTCCGGGCGCCGATCGCGACGCTGTGCGTCGGACAGGCGGCCTCGACGGCGGCCGTGCTGCTGGCGGGCGGCGATCCCGGCCGGCGGCTCGTGCTGGAGCACGCGCGCGTGCTGCTGGGGCAGCCGGCCAGCGGCGGCCGGCAGGGCACGGTCTCGGATCTCGCGCTGCAGGCCAAGGAGATGGTCCGCATCCGCGCCCAGGTGGAGGAGGTGCTGGCCCGGCACACCGGCCACGACGTCGCGACCCTGCACGCGGACATGGACCGCGACAAGGTGTTCACCGCACAGGAGGCGGTCGCGTACGGCCTGGCCGACGAGGTGCTGAGCCGGCGTCCCCTGACGGTGTGAGACGCCGGCCCGCGCGGCTCGTCAGGCGGCCAGGCAGAGACCGTCATGCCTCGATGCGGTCGTCGCCCGGCTCCGCACGGCGCGCCGGGCGGTGTGCCGGGCCAACTCCCCCTGGGCCCGGGCCAGTAGGTCGCCCAGGCTGAGACCGAGGGCCTGGGCGGCGGCCGCGAGCACCTCCGATGAGGCCTCCTTGCGGCCCCGCTCCACCTCCGAGAGGTACGGCATGGAGATACGCGCCTCGTCGGCGACGTCCTTCAACGTGCGCTCCTGCGCCTGGCGTTCACGGCGCAGGACGTCTCCGACGAGGTCGCGCAGCAGGGGTTCGCGCGGCGTCGTCCGGGGAGCGGTCCCGGGCGCCGCGGGGGGCACGGGGGCAGCGGGCACGGGTCCGGCGGGGGCGGCGCCCGGGCGCCCGGCGGACGGGCGCAGCGGGATCACGCGGGCTCGGTTCGGCGTCTGGTGGCTCACCTTCCCAGCCTAGGAGAGCAGGCCGCCCCGGGAAGGGCGATGCGTTGCGCCCTGGGTGGAATCGGCGGACGCAGGGGGAAGCGGCCGGCGGCGAGCGCCCCACCGCAGCCCGCCCCGTACGCATGGGTCGTGCGTGAGCGGGTACCCGCATCCCCGAGCGGTGCCGTGTGCGGGTGCCCGCTCACGCAACGAGCACGACGCACGCCGAACCGTGACGGTGCGGGGCACGGTGACCGAGTACCGCGACTCGAGGGAGAGCCATGCAGACCGCCGTTGGCCGGTCGAAGGCCGAGGTCGTCGAGAACGCCGCAGGGGCAGGAGCGCCCGACGCGCCGCTGCCCGGCATCGAGGCGCCGCGGAGCGTGGCTCCACGCGACGCGCGCGAACTGTCCCGCCAGTTCTTCCGGCGGCTGGCCGGCCTCGAGGAGGGCACGCCCGAGCACCAGTACGCGCGCAACACCCTCATCGAGATGAACATGTCCCTGGTGCGCTTCGCGGCGGGCCGGTTCCGCGGCCGCGGGGACGACATGGAGGACCTCGTCCAGACCGGGATGATCGGCTTGATCAAGGCCATCGACCGGTTCGAGGTGGCGCGCGAGGTCGAGTTCACGTCGTTCGCGCTGCCGTACATCGTCGGCGAGATCAAGCGGTTCTTCCGGGACACGACGTGGGCGGTGCACGTCCCGCGGCGGCTCCAGGAGCTGCGCGTCGAGCTGGCGAAGGCGCGCGAGGAGCTCTCCAGCCGACTGGACCGGGAGCCGACGGTGGCGGAGCTGGCCACACTGATGAACCTCTCACCCGAACAGGTGATCGAGGCGCAGATCGCCTCCAACGGCTACACCTCCTCCTCGCTCGACGCGGCGCTCACCGCCGGCGACGGCTCCGAGCGGGGCGAGTCGGTCCTCGCGGACTTCATCGGCGTGGAGGAGGACAGGCTGGGACTCGTCGACGACTTCCACTCGCTCGCCCCGCTCATGGCGGAACTCAGCGAGCGCGACCGGCGGATCATCCATCTGCGGTTCGTGGAGGAGGCCACCCAGTCGGAGATCGGCGAGCGCCTCGGCTGCTCCCAGATGCACGTGTCCCGCCTGATCAAGCGGATCATCGGGCGGCTGCGGCAGGGGATGCTGGGCGAGCTGGGCTGCGCCTGACCCGTCCGCGGCAGGCCGGCTCGCGTCGCGCCCGGCCTGCCGTCAGAAGCTGAGCACCGCGCGGACCCGCTTGCCGACCGGCACGCGCTCGGCGGTGACCTGCACGGCCACCGCGTGCACGATCTCCAGGCCGTGCCGGCCGACCCGCTCGGGGTCCTTGGGATACCGCATGGGCAGGGCGTCGCTGCTGTCGTAGACGCTCACGGTGACCGAGGCCTCGGTGCCCTCCAGTTCGAGGATGTACGGCCCGTTGCTGTGCCGGTCGGCGTTGGTGACCAGTTCGCTGACCACCAGCATCACCTCACCGCACACGCGCTCGCCCACCGTGGCGCACCACTCGGTCCTGAGCTGGTCGACGAAGTGCGCGGCGAAGGCACGCGCCTCGGCTATGCAGCCGGGGTCCCCCGTGTAGTGCGCCGCGCGCCGCAGCGGTTCCACGGGTACGTCGAAACCAGTCGGTATCACTGCCCCGTCCAGGTGCTCGATCATGCAGTTCTCTCTCGGAGGCCGGACTGTCCGGACGCTGCTGTGCACCAGTGCTCGTACCCCGTGCCGCGCCGTGCAGTCCCCGTCATATCTGACCCGTCAAGGCTACGGCCATGCCGTACCTCACAGTGCGGGCGGCCCCGAACGGATCCGGCCGTGAGCGAGGTGAGGCCTGCTCACGGCCGGGCGCACGCGTCTACTGCGACAGCGCCGAGAGCGAGCTGCCGGGCGCGCTCGACAGCTCGGACAGCGAGCTCGGCGGCGACGGCGACGCAGGCGCTTCGGAGGACGGCGGCTTCGACGACGGCGGCTTCGAGGACGGCGGCTTCGACGACGGCGGCTCGGAGCTCGGCGACTCGGAGGACGGCGGCTTGGAGCTCGGGGACTCGGAGGACGGCGGCTTCGACGACGGCTCCCCGGTGGACGAGCCGGACGACGGCGGCAGGACGCATCCGGGCGGGCTGGCGGTGCCGGTCACGTCACCGGTCGCCGGCGATACGCACGGCGGGGACGCGGGGCTGGTCAGGGAGCTCGGCGGGGCGACGATGATGGACGGGGTGCTGTGCGCCGGGGGGCGCGTGGGCCGGTCCTTGTGCCCGTCGTCGCCCGGCCGGCGGGCGAACCAGTGGTGGGAGTGATGGGGGTCGTAGAGGACGAAGACCTTGATCACGGTCGTGGACGGCATGACCGTGACGGTGGTCGCGGGGCTGTACGTCGGCCACGACTGGCCCGTCCGCCGGTACCCGCTCTGCTGGGCGACGGGCGGGGTCAGCGGGTTTCCGCAGGCGCAGCGCACCCGGGGCACGCCGAGCCGGTCGACCAGGACGGCCGTTCCGGCCTGCAGGATCGCCTGGTAGGTGGTGGCGCGGCCGTCGCGGTATCCGTGATTGGTGACGCGGGTGTCCAGGCGCAGCTGCACCGAGGTGAGCGAACGCAGGTAGGCGGGGACGCCGGACGGGTCGATCCCGACCACCGAGGCGAACGCCGCGTTCTTCTGGGGCGCCTGCTGGAGGGCCGTGATCTGCTGCTCCACGTCGCAGCTGGCGACGTTGCGGGTGCCGCCGTACAGTCCGGGCTCGCCGCCGCGGACGGCGGGCACGGTGTTCTGGGCCGGGGCCGAGCCCGAGGGGGCGACCGTGGCGGGCGGGACGGACGCCTTCGTCGCGGAGGTCGTGGTCACGGGGTTCGGGCCGACCTCGCCGGCCGGCTGCATGAACACCTCGCCGGCCTGGTCGGACGTGCCGCCGCCGGGCAGGGTCAGCACGAGGGCGAGCGCGGTGGCGGCCACGACGGCGACGGTGATCAGCGCGATCCGGGGCGCGGACTTCCACCACGGCAGGTGCGGCGGCCCTCCGCCCGCTCCGAAGTCGCCGCCCGACGGCGGGGCGGGCGGGCCCTGGGGCGGCTGCGAGGAACCCGAGGACAGCGGACCGGAGGGGGGGCCGGTCGGCCGCCCGGACGGTTCGGTGGGCGGTTCCGAGGGACGGCCGGACGACGGCGGTTCGACGCTCACGAGCACTCCCGACGTGGGGTTCCCGCGACACGGTGTCCGACGGAGCCGAGGCGATCGGCGGGCCGGCAGGACCGCGCGCCTGCGGGACGTGCGACCGGCGCAAACCGGATTCATCCGATATGCGCCGCTTTCTTCCACCATGACCATTGTGTGCTCCGGTCGGGCGCCGCCCGCAAGCCGAGCCCGTACGGTCCCTCCCGACGGGCGTACTCCCCCGGCGCTGCTTAGCGTGACAGGGTGAGTGCGCAGACCCCCCACGACCAGGCAGGATCCCCGGCGCACGGCTGGGTGCGCGCGGTCGTCACAGCGCTGGCCGGACTGATCGCCATGGGCGTGACGGCCGCACTGGGACTGTGGGCGGCCGGGGCCGGGGATCTGCCCGAGGGGGCCTTCCCCCGGGTGGTCGCGGCGACCGTCGTCACGGCCGTCGGCGGCACGGTCGAACTCGTCGGCGACGCGGGCGGCCTCGCCGAGACCGACGCCGGCCTGACGGTGATCCCGCTGTCCGTGACCCTCGTCGGGGCGCTCGTCGTCGGCGCCGGATTCCTGTGGCCGCTGCGCCACCGGGCGGTCGCCGGCGCGGCCGAGCTGGCCGGCTGGGCGGCCCGGATCGCCGCCGGGTGGCTGCTCGGCCTGCTCGGCCTGGCAATCGCCGCCCGCCAGACCTTCAAGGTGTCCCTCGGCGACGGCGCCCTGAGCGATCTGGGCGACCTGTTCGACGTCGGTCCCGAGGTCGGCTTCAGAACGGACGTGGCGGTGACGGTCCTGGTCGGACTGCTCTGGCTGACCGGAGTGCTGGTACTGGCCCTGCTCGTCGCGCGCGGGGCCCCGTTGCCTGCCCGGCTGCTGCGCTTCCAGGAGCCGGTGCGGCCCGCCGCGCACGCGATGGTCGTGCTGCTGCTGGTCTGCGTCGCCCTGGGCGTCGTCATCGCGCTCGTCGTCGCGGCGACCCGTGGACACGCCGCCGAGACCCTCGCGGTGATCCTGCTCGGCCTGCCCAACCTCGTGTGGCTGGCGTTCACCGTCGGACTGGGCGCCGGCTGGGACGGCCGGGTCGAGGGGCCCTTCGGGCTGCCGATGCCGCATGTGCTGGACGAGGTGCTGCGCGGCAAGGAGACCGCTCGGCTCGACCTCGGCGCCCTCGCCGCGTACGACGGCCGGGTCTGGTGGCTGGTCGTGGTGGACGCGGTTCTGCTGGTGGGGGCGGGGTTCCTGATGGCGGCGCACTCACCGCCGAACACGCCGGCCTGGCGGCACTCCCTGCACATGGCCGTCGCGCTGGTGCTCACGGTGCTGATGATCTGCCTGGTCTGCCGGATCTCCGCGCACTACGGCCTGTCCGTGCTCGGGCTCGGCGACCTCGGCGGCAACCTGTCCGGGGAGCTGTACCTGCGGCCCCGGCTGTGGTCGGCCCTGGGCCTCGCCGCGCTTTGGGGCCTGGTCACCGGGCTTCTGGGCGGCCTGCTGGCCGGTCTGGTCCGCCGCCGGGGAGCGCAGCCCCCGCCGCGCTGACGCCGCCGCCGCGGTCGCAGCGCCGGCGCAGTCGCGTACGGGCCGCAGGACCGCCGGGGCTCAGGACCTGCGGGGCTCAGGAAGGAGCTGCGGGGCTCACGAGCTGCGGGGCCCGGGGTCAGGGCCGGCGGGCGCCGAACACCGGGCGCGCCCAGAGCGGAGGCTCGAGCGCCCTCGGCAGGGCGTCCACCAGTTCCGTCGGCGGGTGCGCCGCCGGTTGCTCGCGGCCTCCCGTCGACCTCAGCTCGGCGACGAACGCCCCGCAGGTCTCCTGACGGTCGTCCGGGCTCTTCGCGAGGGCCCGGACGAACACCCGGTCCACATGCGCAGGCAGGTCGGGCCGGGTCTGTGTCAGCAGCGGCGGGTCGGCGTTCTGGTGGGCCCACAGCAGCGCCATGTCGTCGTCGCGGAGGAAGGGCGGACGGCCCGCCAGGCACTCGTAGACGACGCAGGCGAACCCGTA
The DNA here is from genome assembly GCF_044335095.1 of Streptomyces sp. NPDC020597. Lineage (NCBI taxonomy): Bacteria > Bacillati > Actinomycetota > Actinomycetes > Kitasatosporales > Streptomycetaceae > Streptomyces > Streptomyces sp. NPDC020597. The sequence goes on from NZ_JBIRUL010000013.1 coordinate 129,975, forward strand.
CACGTCGCAGCGCCCGTCGACGGGGCGCCCGGAGATCTGCTCGGGCGAGACGTAGTCGAGCGTGCCGACGAACTGGCCGACCGTGGTGAACCCGGTCAGGGACAGCGACTTCTTCGTCAGCCCGAAGTCGGTGAGATAGGCGTGCTCGGGATGGTCGGTGTCGGTGCCCCGGGCCACCAGGATGTTGCCGGGCTTGACGTCCCGGTGCACGAGCCCGTGCTCGTGCGCGGCGTCCAGCGCCGAGGCGATCTGCGCGGCGATGCGGACGGCCTTCGCCAGCGGCAGCGGACCCTGCCGGTCGAGCAGATGCCGCAGGTCGCTGCCCTCGACGTAGCGCATCGCGATGTACAGCACGCCGTCGGTCTCGTCCGCCTCGAAGACGGGCACGATGTGCGGATGGTCGATCGCCGCGGCCGCCCGCGACTCGTGGGTGAACCGCTTGCGGAACACGTCGTTGCGGGCCAGCTCCGGCGCGAGCAGCTTGAGCGCGACCGTCCGGTCCAGGCGCAGGTCGTGGGCGCGGTAGACGACGGCCATGCCGCCGCGGCCGATCTCGCGCTCGATGCGGTAGCCGGCCACCTGCCGCCCGACCAGTTCGGAGGGCCGGCCGGAGAAGGGGCTGGTCTGATGTGCCATCAGGGTCTCCGGTCCCGGTTCACGATCCGGGTGACGGTGTGGTCGAGATCCTGCTGCCGACCCTGTTCACGGTCCCCGGCGCGGTCCCGGCCCTGGTCCCGGCCCCGGCCCCGGTCTCGGTCACGGTCCTGGTCCCGGCTCGTGTCTCGCTCCCAGTCACGGTCCTGGTCCCGGCCCGTGTCTCGCTCCCAGTCACGGTCCTGGTCCCGGTCCCGGCCTGTGTCTCGGCCTCGGTTCCGGTCCCGGTCCCGGCGGCGATCCCGGCCGAGGCCCTCCGGCGGGTCCGGCGGCTCCGCCGTCGCGTGCGGCGCACGGTCCGTCGCGTACGTGCTGAGGCGGGTCCCGTCGCCGTACACCCAGCGCCCGGCGACGGAGTCGTACATCCAGACGTCCTCGCCGTCGACGACCACGCCGAGCCGCAGCCCCTGGGTGCGGCGGCGGAACGACTCGCCGTCGAGGCCGCCGTCCGCCAGCTCCTCCACCGCCTCGCGGTACCGCGCCAGGGCCTGTTCGGCACGGTCGAGGAGGGGGCGCGGGTCGGCCGCGGCCGTGTGCGGGCCGCCGGCACGGGGCGGGTCCTGGGGGACGGCGACCAGAGCGCGGCCGTCCACCCAGGCCGACCAGCCGTTGGAGCACAGCACGCGTCCCCAGTCGCCGCGCCGCTCCAGGAGCCGGACCGGCAGCAGCGGGTCGAGCGGCATGGTGGGGCGGGCCGGATCGGGCTCCTCCCAGGCGGGCATGCCGTGCTGGGGGACGACGTGCGTCGGGCTGAATCCGGGAGTCGTCATGCGCCGCCCTACTTCCGCATCACCGCGGGCTCGTGCCGGCGCAACAGCCGGGAGACGATGAATCCGAAGGCCGCCGAGAGCACGACCAGCATGCCCACGTCCAGCAGCCAAGTCCCGGCCGAGTGCTCGAACAGCGGGTCGCCGGTGAGGTCGCCGGGCACGATCCGGGACAGCCCGATGGTGCCGGCCATCGCGCCGAGCGCCCACCGTGAGGGAACCAGCCACGACAGCTGGTCCAGGCCGGGCACACCGCTCAGTTGCAGCAGCGCCCCGCAGAAGACCACCTGGACGATGGCGAGCAGCACCAGCAACGGCATCGTCACCTCCTCCTTGCGCACCAGCGCGGAGACCAGGAGTCCGAGCATCATCGCGGTGAAGGACAGCAGCGCCACGGCGACGGTGATCTCGACGAGGGGCGGCATCAGCACGCCCTCGCCGCCGGGCGCGTGCAGGTCGACGCCGAGCAGGGCGACCAGGGTGAGGACCACCGCCTGCACGACGGTCACCGTGCCCAGCACCACGACCTTGGACATCAGATACGCCGATCTGGACAGGCCCACGGCGCGTTCCCGCTGGTAGATCACGCGTTCCTTGACGAGTTCGCGCACCGCGTTGGCGGCTCCGGTCAGGACGCCTCCGACGCACAGGATGAGCAGTGCGTTCATCGCCGTGTCCCGGGTCAGCTCTCCGCCCGCGAGAGCCCGGGCCATGACGCCCATGACGAACGGCAGCGCGATCATGATGGCGAGGAAGGTGCGGTCGGCTGCGAGGGCGGAGGTGTAGCGGCGCACCAGGGTGCCGACCTGGGCGCTCCGGCTGCGGGGACGCGGCGGCGGCAGCATGATCACCGGTCCGGAACGCGGCAGCCGGGGCTGTTCGCTGTCGTCGAGGACGTAGCGCCGGCGCGACGGCGAGTCGTGGTACTCCCCCGCCCAGTCGCGGTCCTGGTCGCGCTCGAAGGCCTCGAATGCCTCGGGCCACTGCTCGAAGCCGAAGAAGGCGAGCGCGTCCTCGGGCGGGCCGTAGTAGGCGACCTTGCCGCCGGGCGCGAGCACCAGCAGCCGGTCGCAGACGTCGAGGCTGAGGACGCTGTGCGTGACGACGATGACGGTGCGGCCGTCGTCGGCGAGGCCGCGCAACATGTGCATCACCGAGCGGTCCATGCCCGGGTCGAGACCGGACGTCGGCTCGTCGAGGAAGAGCAGCGAGGGCTTGGTGAGCAGTTCCAGGGCCACGCTGACACGCTTGCGCTGCCCGCCGGAGAGGCTGTGCACCGGCTGGTCGGCGCGCTCCTGGAGGCCGAGTTCCCGGATGACCTCCTCCACCCGCTCGCGGCGCTCCGCCTTGGCGGTGTCCTGCGGGAAGCGCAGTTCGGCGGCGTAGGCGAGGGCGCTGCGCACGGTCAGCTGGGCGTGCAGGATGTCGTCCTGCGGGACGAGGCCGATGCGCTGGCGCAGCTCGGCGTAGTCGCGGTAGAGGTCGCGGCCGTCGTAGACCACGGTGCCGTGGCCGGCGGGGCGCTGGCCGGTGAGGGCGCCGAGCAGGGTGGACTTGCCCGCGCCGCTGGGCCCGACGACGGCGAGCAGGCACTTCTCCCCCACCGGGAACGACACGTGGTCGAGGAGCACCTTGCGGCCGCGGTCGACGGTGACCGTCAGGTCCTGCACGTCGAGGGAGACCTCACCGGTGTCGACGTACTCCTGGAGCTGGTCCCCGACCAGGCAGAACGCCGAGTGGCCGATGCCGACGATGTCGCCGGGGCCGACCGGGGCGCGCTCGACGGGCAGCCCGTTGAGATAGGTGCCGTTGTGGCTGCCGAGGTCGACGATCTCGTGGCCGCCGTCGGGCAGTGCCCGCAGTTCGGCGTGCCGACGGGAGACGACGAGGTCGTCGACGACGAGTTCGTTGTCGACGGCACGGCCGATGCGCACGGTGCGCGGGGGCAGCGGCCGGACGTGGGTGGGCTGCCGGAAGGTGCCGGTCAGGGCGGGCATGGAGACGGCGGACGGCCGCTCGGGCGCCACCGGAGCCAGGCCGGACAGGACGACGCGGGGCCCGTCGGACGGGCTTCCGAAGCGGATCACGCTGCCGGGGCCGACGCCCCACTCGTGGACCTGACGCCCGTCGGCGTAGGTGCCGTTGGTGCTGTGGTCGTCCTCGAGGGTCCAGTGGTCGCCGTCGGGCCGCAGCACCGCGTGGTGCCAGGAGACGCGGGTGTCGTCGATGACGATGTCGCTCTGCGGGTCCCGCCCCAGGCGGTAGTCGTGGCCCGGGATCAGCAGAGTCGAGCCCGTCTCGGTCTCCAGCACGAGTTCGGGCGCAGTCGAGGAGACCGGCCGCTCCGTCATGTCTGAATTCTATCGATTGGCACCCTTGTGTGCCTGACGGGAGACGCGTGTGTGCCTGACGGGAGGTGCGCGGCACGGGCGGCCCGTCAGCCGACCGGGAGGACGAGGGCCGGGACGGTGCGCTGCATGCGCAGTGCGTCCACGGACTCCGCGAGGAGCTCGTACTCGGTGGTGTCGTCGCTGATCGCGATCCGCACCAGCCTGCCGCCCGCCAGCTCGTCGGCCACCAGCTCCTGTCGGCCCGTGTCGGCGCACCAGGCCCGCAGCAGCCCGGGCACGTCCTGCACGGTGTCGGCGACGGGGACGAGCGCGCCCGGCGGGAAATACTCGCTCTCGGGCAGCGGATCCAGTCGTTCCGCCATCCAGGACGCCCGGTCCCGCAGCCACCACAGGGCGAGCGCCAGCGTCGGCGCGCGATAGGTGCCCAGCGGTACGCCTATGCGCCGGCCGTCGCAGACGCCGTACGCGGTGACATGGCACAGGAATTCGTCGTGCACGTCCCTCTCCCCCGGTGCTCGCTTGCCGGTCGCGCCTCGCTTTCCGTGCGGCTCCTGTGGGGAAACTGCCCCCGACGTTCGAGTATGTTCACTGCTGAATCACTGTCACCATGTCTTTTTGGCCAGTCTCCTGGCATATTCCTCATGATTCATGGCCGAAATGCGGCGAGCTTTGCCGGGCACCGTCATTACCCGGCGGGTAATCGACCCGGACGGCGGGTGCGGGCAAGGTGGTCACACCGGATCGGCGAAGGCCCGAATCCGGGACCTGACCAGTATCGACGACCTTCCTGGGGGCTGATTTCCCATGTCCGCGAACACCGACCGCTACGAGAACGCCGTCGCCCGCTACTTCGAGGCCTGGAACGCACGGGAGCCCGAGACGCTGGCGAAGGCCGTCGCCGCCGCGTGGGCCGTGGGAGGCGGGTACACCGACCCCCTCGCCGACGTCCGCGGTCACGAGGAGATCGCGGCCGTGGTCGCTGCGGCGCACGCGCAGTTCCCGGGCTTCGTCTTCCGGCTCTCCGGCGCGGTCGACGGCCACCACGACACGGCCCGGTTCTCCTGGGAACTGGTGAGCGAGTCCTCGGGCGTCGCCCCGGTGGCCGGATCCGACGTCATCACCCTGGACGCGCAGGACCGGATCACGTCCGTCCTGGGATTCCTGGACCGGGTGCCGGCCGGAGCCTGAGTCCGGCGGCGAATTCCCCCGCCCGGGCGGTGGTAACGGTGCGAGACCGCCGTACGGCCGCCGCGGGCGGGGGAGATCGCGAAAACGAAGGATGCCCCGGGCACGGGAAACGGAATACGGAATGCCGAATTCACCGGCGTCCCGCACGGGTTTTACACCGGCGCGCCGCGCACGTGTCCTGCGAACGGGGCTGGACTTGCGCCGCCCGGCCCGATTCCGTCGCTTCATCCGGACGCGCCGACCCGTCGCGGGAACCGAGGTGCGCAGTGCCGTCGGAGAACCGGACGACCCGGTGAGCACCGTCCGACGCGACGGCTCAGCCGGCGATCACCCGCGTCAGCCGTTGATCACCGCGTCGATCCGGGACAGCTCCTCGGCCTCGAAGTCCAGGCGGGCCAGCGCGCCGACGCTGTCCTCGATCTGGCGGGCGCTGCTCGCTCCGACGAGTGCGGAGGTCACCCGGCCGCCGCGCAGCACCCAGGCGAGCGCGAGCTGTGCGAGGGACTGGCCGCGGGACTTCGCGATCTCGTCGAGGGCGCGCAGCTTGCCGACGAGCTCCTCGGTGACCGCCTCGGACTTCAGGAACGGGCTGTCGCTCGCCGCCCGCGAGTCCTCCGGGATGCCGTTCAGGTAGCGGCCGGTGAGCAGCCCCTGCTCCAGCGGTGAGAACACGATCGACCCGACCTGGAGCTCGTCCAGGGCGTCCAGCAGGCCCTCGCTCTCCGGGCGGCGGTCGAGCATCGAGTAGCGCGGCTGATGGATGAGGAGCGGGGTGCCCAGTTCGCCGAGGATCCGGGCCGCCTCCCGGGTCTGCTCCGCGGAGTAGTTGGAGACGCCGACGTACAGGGCCTTGCCCTGCTGGACCGCCGAGTGCAGGGCGCCCATCGTCTCCTCCAGCGGAGTCTGCGGGTCAGGGCGGTGCGAGTAGAAGACGTCGACGTAGTCCAGACCCATCCGCTTCAGGCTCTGGTCCAGCGAGGACAGCACGTACTTGCGCGAGCCCCACTCCCCGTACGGGCCGGGCCACATCAGGTAGCCGGCCTTGGTGGAGATCACCAGTTCGTCGCGGTACGCCGCGAAGTCGCTCTTCAGGAACCCGCCGAGCGCGGACTCGGCGGCGCCGGGCGGCGGGCCGTAGTTGTTGGCGAGGTCGAAGTGGGTGATGCCGAGATCGAAGGCGCGGCGCAGGATGGCCCGCTGCGTCTCGACGGGGCGGTCCGGGCCGAAGTTGTGCCACAGGCCGAGCGACAGCGCGGGAAGCTTCAGGCCGCTGCGTCCGGTGCGCCGGTAGGGCATGTCCGCGTAACGGTCGGGGTGTGCGGTGTACAACGCGACTCCAGAGGGGGTTGGCACGACGATCGGGTCCGGGAAGATCACTCCCGTGGACCGCTACCCACTCTGGCTCCACCTGCGGGCAGTGGTCCAACAGAAGAATCCGATGAGATTCAGCGGATACGCTTCTCAATCATGGAACTGCGCCACCTCCAGCACTTCGTAGCGGTCGCCGAGGACCAGCATTTCACCCGGGCCGCCGAACGCCTGATGGTCTCCCAGTCCGGCCTGTCGGCGTCGATCCGGTCCCTGGAGCGCGAGCTGCGCGCCCCGCTCTTCGTGCGGACCACCCGGCGGGTGACGCTGACCGAGGCGGGCCGGGCGCTGCTCGGCGAGGCGGAGCGCGTCCTGGCACAGGTGCGGGCGGCCCACGAGGCGGTCGCCGCCGTGCAGGGCGTGGTCCGCGGCACCCTCTCCGTGGGCACCGAGCAGTGCATCGCCGGGGTGCATGTGGCGGGGCTGCTGGCGGCGTTCCGGCGGCGTCACCCGGACGTGGAGATCCGGCTGCGGCAGACCGGCTCGGGCGCGCTCGGCGAGGAGGTGGCGGCCGGCCGGCTCGACCTGGCGTTCGCCTACCGCACCCAGACCGACACCGACCAGCTGCGCTGCGTCCCGCTGGCGGCCGAGCCGATGTACGTGCTGTGCCACCCCGACCATCGCCTCGCGGGAGCGTCGGCGGCCCTCACGCCCCGGGATCTGGCCGGCGAGGTGTTCGTCGACTTCCACCCGGACTGGGGGCCGCGCAGCGCCACCGACGCCGCGTTCGCCGGGGCGGGGGTGCACCGCACGGTGGCCCTGGAGGTCAACGACGTGCACAGTCTGCTGGACCTGGTGGACGAGAACCTCGGCGTCGCCGTGGTGCCGCGTCATTTCCGGCACAAGCGCGAATCCCTCGCCGCCGTCGCCCTCGCCGGCGCGGGCGAGGCGGCCTACGAGACGGTGGCCCTGCTGCCGCCGGCCCGGGCGACCAGTCCGGCGGCCCGGGCGCTCATGGGGCTGCTGGAAACAGGGGGCGCGTGAGCGTCCGCTGGGCGATGGTGGACGTATGCATGCGAAGGACGTCCTCATCGACGGGTACAACCGCATCCAGGAAGAGGTCCGCGCCGCCGTCGGGGGCCTGGACCCCGACGCGCTCAACAGCCGGCCCGCGGCCGGGGCCAACTCGGTCGCCTGGCTCGTCTGGCACCTCAGCCGGGTCCAGGACGACCATCTGGCCGAAGCCTTCGGGCTCGACCAGGTGTGGCTGGCCCAGGGCTGGGAGAAACGGTTCGGCCTCGACCTGCCGCCCGAGGACACCGGGTACGGGCACAGCGCCGCCCAGGTCGCCGAGGTGCACGTGCGCGACGCCGGGCTGCTGACCGGCTACCACGACGCCGTGCACGCGCAGAGCGTCCAGGCGCTGCGCACGCTGACCGCCGCCGACCTGGAGCGCGTGGTGGACGAGCGCTGGGATCCGCCGGTCACCCTGGGCGTCCGGCTGGTCAGCGTCCTGTCCGACGACCTGCAGCACGTCGGACAGGCCGCCTACCTGCGAGGGCTGCTTCAGAGCGCGGCGGCGTAACCCGGCAGGACCACGTCCTCGATGAGGGCGGTGCGCTCGTCGAACGGGATGAACGCGCTCTTGAGGGCGTTCACCGTGACCGTGCGCAGGTCCTCGACGCCCCAGCCCGCGTGCTCGACGAGCAGCGCCATCTCGCCGGTCATCGTGGTGCCGGAGACCAGACGGTTGTCCGTGTTCAGGGTGACGCGGAAGCCGAGGTCCTTCAGGGCGGTGATCGGGTGCTCGGCGATCGAGGTGGCGGCGCCGGTCTGGAGGTTGGACGTCGGGCACATCTCCAGGGCGATCCGGCGGTCGCGCACCCAGCCGGCGAGGCGGCCGAGCTTGCCGTCCACGATGTCGTCGGTGATCCGCACGCCGTGCCCGATGCGCTGGGCGCCGCACACCTGGAGCGCCTGGTGGATGCTGGGCAGGCCGTGGGCCTCGCCGGCGTGGATGGTGAAGGGCACGTTCTCGCGACGCAGGTGCGCGAAGGCGTCGAGGTGGTCGGCGGGCGGGAAGCCGTCCTCGGCGCCGGCGATGTCGAAGCCGACGACGCCGGCGTCCCGGAAGGCGACCGCGAGGTCGGCGGTCTCCCGGGTGCGGTCGAACATGCGCATGCCGCAGAGCAGGGTACCGACCCGGACGGGGGTTCCCGCGGCGGCGGCCTTGGCCATGCCGGCGGCGAGGCCCTCCTGGACCGTCTCGACGACCTCGGCGAGCGCCAGCCCGCCCTTGAGCATCAGCTCGGGGGCATACCGGACCTCGCCGTAGACGACGCCGTCCGCCGCCAGGTCGAGGACGTACTCCTCGGCGGTGCGCAGCAGGCCCTCGCGGGTCTGCATGACGGCGAGGGTGTGCTCGAAGGTGGCTATGTAGCGCACCAGGTCGCCCGAGTCGGCGGCCTCGACGTACCAGGCGGCGAGCTCGTCGGCGTCGGTGGTGGGCAGGGCGTGGCCGGCCTCCGCCGCCAGTTCGACGACGGTCGCGGGGCGCAGTCCGCCGTCGAGGTGGTCGTGCAGGACGGCCTTGGGGAGCCGGCGAAGGGTGTCGATGTCGATGCGGGGCGCGGTCATGTGCGTGGTGTCTTTCTCGGGTCAGTCGGTGGCGGCGGGCTGGAGCAGGTCCCAGCGGTTTCCGTACAGGTCCTGGAAGACGGCGACGGATCCGTAGGGTTCGTGACGGGGCTCTTCCAGGAAGGTCACCCCCGCAGCGAGCATCCGGGCGTGGTCGCCGGCGAAGTCGTCGGTGTGCAGGAAGAACCCGACGCGGCCGCCGGTCTGGTCTCCGACACGGGCGCGCTGCCCCTCACCCTTGGCCAGGGCGAGCAGCAGCCCTGTGCCGTCCTGACCGTCCCCGGGCCGCACGACGACCCAGCGCGCTCCGCCGGGCCGCGGCTCGTCCTCGACGAGCCGGAATCCGAGCGCCTCGGTATAGAAGCGGATCGCCTCGTCGTAGTCGTCGACGACGAGGGTGACCAGGGCGATACGACTCATCGGGGCCTTTCGGGGAGCACCGGGGCAGGGACGGCGACGCCGGCGGAAGTCTTGCCGGAGGGGCGACAGACGGGTGAGGTTATACGTAAAACCTCGCGCACGCCAGTCTCCCCCGTGCGCACCGGATCGCACCCGGCGAGGCCGACCGCCCCGGCCGGGGACGGGGGCGGCCGGCGGCTGGCGGCTGGCGGCTGGCGGCTGGCGGGCAAGCGCTCCGCAGGCGCGACGGGCAGGGGTCAGGCGGCGGGCGGGCCGCCGGGGCGGCGGCCCGGGGGTGTGCGGCGGACGGCCGCGGGGGTGGACGGCGGACGGCCCGTCCGGTCCGATCACCGTGGGCCGACGGCGGGCGTCCCACCGGATGGCAGGCAGCCCGTCCGGTCCGATCACCCGGAGCCACCCGGCGGGCCTCACGACCGGGACGGCGGCCGCGAAGGAGGCGGCGGACAGCTCGCCGGAGCGGCAACGGCGAGGCAGGCGGCGGACAGCGGGTGGGCGGGACGGGCGACGGGGGTCGGGGGCAGGGGGCAGGGTCAGGGGGTGGGCGGCTCGGCGGGACGGGGGTCAGGGTCAGGGGGTGGGCGGCTCGGCGGTCCTGCGGTGGGCCGTGTTCAGACGGTCCAGCTCCTCCGGGGCGAGGCGCAGCGCCCCCGCCGCCACGTTCTCGACGAGGTGGTCGGGGTTCCCCGTGCCCGGGATGGCGAGGACGTGCGGGCCCCGGCTGAGGGTCCAGGCGAGCCGGACCTGCGCCGGCGTCGCACCGTGCGCCCGGGCGACGGCGAGCACCTCGTCGTCGTGGGCGGCGGTCGCACCGCCGGGGCCCGCGTCGCCGGCGATGGCGAAGAACGGGACGAAGGCGATGCCCTGTTCGCCGCAGAGCCGCATGAGCTCTTCGTTCACGGGATCGTGGTCACCGAGTCCGAACCGGTTCTGCACGCTCACCACCGGGGCGATGGCCTGGGCCTCGGCGAGATGCTCGGGCCGGACGACGGACAGACCGAGGTGACGGATCAGGCCGGCCTCGCGCAACTCGGCCAGCGCGCCGAAGTGTTCGGCGATCGACTCCTGCCCCGTCCGGCGCAGGTAGACGAGGTCGAGATGGTCGCGGCCGAGTTGGCGCAGGTTCTCCTCGACATGGGCGCGCAGGTCCTCGGGCCGGGCCGAGGTGCCCCACTCGCCCCGGTAGTCGCGGAACGGGCCGACCTTCGTGGCGATGAGCAGCTCCTCCGGGTAGGGGGAGAGCGCGCTGTTGATGAGTTCGTTCGCGGAGCGCAGTGCGGAGAAGTAGAAGGCCGCGGTGTCGATGTGGTCGACGCCGAGGTCGATCGCCCTGCGCAGCACGGCGATCGAGCGCGAGCGGTCGCTCGACGTGCCGAGGTGGAAGGCGGCACTTCCCGTCAGCCGCATCGCGCCGAATCCGACGCGGCTGACCGGATGGCCGCCGACGCTCCAACTGCCCGCGGCTTGCGCGGTGATCGCTCCGATGGTCATCCGTGCAGTTTCGCACGCCCGGCGGATGCCGGAAGGGGGACGGTCCGGACCGTCGTCGACACCACGGGCCGCGGGGTCTCCTGCCGCCATGTGAACGGGCCGGCGAAGCCCGTTCGGCCGCGCGGACGGCCGTGTGACGGACCCGAGCCGTGGGACGGACCGAGCCGTGTGACCGGCCGACCCCGCGTGTGACGGACCGGCCCGCGCGGGGTCGGCCCGCGCGGCCGACGGGCCGGGCGGTCGACGGGCCGGGCGGTCGACGGGCCGGGCGGTCGACGGCAGGCGGTCAGTGCAGGGGCTTCTCCAGGACGGCCTTGCGGTGGCTGAACGTCTCGATCGAGTAGCGCCCGTGATAGCTGCCCATGCCGCTCGCGCCCACTCCGCCGAACGGTAGGTCGGAGACGGTGAGATGGGCCAGGGGCAGGCCGTGGCCGAGACCGCCGGAGGAGGTCTCGGCGGCGATCCGGCCGCGGGTGTCCTCGGAGTCGGTGAAGACGTACAGGGCGAGGGGCTTGTCGCGGTCGTTGATGAAGCCGATGGCAGCGTCCAGGCCGTCGACGGTGACGATCGGCAGGATCGGGCCGAAGATCTCCTCCTGCATGACGGGCGACTTCGGGTCGACGTCGGCGAGCACGGTCGGCGCGAGGTACTTGTCCGCACGGTCCGTGCCGCCGCCGACCACGACGCGGCCGGAGCCCAGCAGACCGACGAGCCGGTCGAAGTGGCGTTCGTTGACGATGCGGCCGTACTCGCCGGAGGTCTGCGGGTCGGCCCCGTAGACGCTCTCGACCGCCCGCGCCAGCAGCGGCTCGAGGGCGGCGGCCGTCTCGGGGTCGGTGAGGACGTAGTCGGGGGCGACGCAGGTCTGCCCGGCGTTGAGGAACTTGCCGCGGGCCAGCCGATCGGCGACGACGACGAGATCGGCGTCACGGTCGACGAACGCCGGTGACTTGCCGCCCAGTTCGAGGGTGACCGGAGTGAGGTGCTCGGCGGCGGCGCGCAGCACGACGCGGCCGACGACGCCGTTGCCGGTGTAGAAGATGTGGTCGAACCGCTCCTGCAACAGGGCCGTGGTCTCCGGGACGCCGCCCTCGACGACCGCGACCGCCTCGGTGTCGAGGTGCGTCGGCAGCAGACGGGCCAGGGCGGCGGAGGTGGCGGGGGCGAGCTCGCTGGGCTTGACGACCACCGCGTTGCCTGCGGCGAGGGCGCCGACCAGCGGGGCGAGCAGGAGCTGGGCGGGGTAGTTCCACGGGGCGATGACGAGGACGACGCCGAGCGGGTCGTACTGGGTCCAGGCGCGCGCGTCGGCGCCCAGGTGGGCGGGGACCGGGGTCGGCTCGGGGCGCAGCCATCCGTCGAGGTGCTCGAGGGTGTGGTCGATCTCCCGGACCGTGAAGTCGATCTCGGTGCGGTAGGCCTCGGTGGAGCTCTTGCCGAGATCGGCGTGGAGCGCGGCGGCCAGCTCCGCTCCCTGATCGGTGAGCATCCGGCGCAGGCGGCGCAACTGGTCCGTGCGCCAGGCGACGGGCTTGGTGCGGCCGGTGCGGAAGGCGGCTCGCAGCCGGGCCACGACGTCGGCGGGCTGCTCGGGAGTGGTGGCGGCGGTGGTCATCGTGCCTCGCTGGGGTGTGCGGGCCCTTGCGGGCCCTGGGTCGTCGGACGAGCGGTCAGCTCGATGTATATGCCAACCTTTCGGGAGTCAAAATACATTCCCGCGGACCGCCGCTCCCTCCGCGCTCTGCCGAGCCACCCCGTGGGCCTCCCGCGAGCCACCCCCTCGCCCCTCGCCGGCCTGCCGCCCCGGACCGCCCTGTCGGACCGCCGTCCGAACCCCTCTTCCGGAGCGCCGTCCGCCCCCTTCCCGACCGCCGTCCCGGATCGCGTCAGTGGGCGAGCTCACGCAGCCGCCGTTCGAGGAAGGCGCGTTCCGCCGGGCTCTCGCTCAGCGCGAGAGCCGCCCGGTAGGCCCGTCCGGCCTCGGCCGTGCGGTCCAGCCGGCGCAGCAGGTCGGCGCGGACGGCGTGCCAGACGCGGTAGCCGTGCAGGTCCAGCGCGTCCACGAGGTCGAGCGCCTGGCGCGGGCCCTGGGTCCCGGCCACGGCGACCGCCCGGTTCAGGGCCACGACCGGGCTCGGGGCGAGGGCCGTCAACTGGTCGTACAGGCGCAGGATCTGCCCCCAGTCGGTGGCGTCGGCGGCCGGCGCGTCGCTGTGGACGGCCTGGACGGCGGCCTGGATCTGGTACGGCCCGGGCCGGTCGCGGCGCAGGCAGCGGCGGACCAGCGCCTGGCCCTCGGCGATCAGTGCGCGGTCCCACCGGTCGCGGTCCTGCTCGGGCAGCGGCACGAGCGTGCCGTCGGCGTCCACGCGTGCGTCCCGACGGGACTCGACCAGCAGCATCAGCGCCAGCAGGCCGACGGCCTCCGGCTCGTCCGGCATCAGCTCCACGAGGAGCCTGCCGAGCCGCACCGCCTCCGCGCACAGGCCCGCCTCACCCTCGTATCCCTGGTTGAACACCAGGTACACGACGGCGAGGACGCCGCTCAGCCGATCGGGCAGATCCGCGTCGCGCGGTACGCGGTACGGGATGCGCGCGTCCCGGATCTTCGCCTTGGCGCGGACCAGTCGCTGGGCCATGGTCGGTTCGGGGACGAGGAAGGCCCGGGCGATCTGGGCGGTGGTGAGCCCGCCGAGGAGCCGCAGGGTCAGGGCGACCTGTGCCTGCGGGGACAGTGCGGGATGACAGCAGGTGAAGATCAGCCGGAGCCGGTCGTCGCGCACGGGGCCCTCCTCCACGGGCGGGTCGGCGGCGTGCAGCAGGGCCGCCTCGGTCTGACGGGCGTGCCGGGTGGACTCCCGGCGCAGCCGGTCGACGGCCCTGTTACGGGCGGTGGTGATGATCCAGCCGGCCGGGGCGGGCGGCGCCCCGGTCTGCGGCCAGCGGTGCACGGCCGTGGCGAAGGCGTCCTGGACCGCTTCCTCGGCGAGGTCGATGTCGCCCAGGAAGCGGACGAGGACGGCGACGGCCCGGCCGTACTCCGCGCGGAAGACGGCCTCGACCCCCGTGGCGTCCGCCATGGGTCAGTGACTGTCCACGAACGGGCGGACCTCGATCGGCAGCGTGGTGGCGAGCGCGGCCTTGCGCCCCCACTCCAGGGCCTCGTCGAGGTCGGCGGCGGTGATCAGGCAGAGCCCGCCGAGGTACTCCTTCCCCTCGGCGTACGGCCCGTCGGTGATGAGCACCTCGCCGTTCTCGGGCCGCAGCACGGTGGCCGTCTCCGGACCGTGCAGACCGCCGGCGAAGACCCAGGCCCCGGCGGCACGCAGCTCGTCGTTGTAGTCCTGCACGCGGCCCATGATCTCGGCCAGCTCGTCGGCGGCGGGCGGTTCACCGCCGGTCGGCTGGACCACACTGAGCAGGTAGTGCTTCATGACGTCCTCCTTGGCGTCGTGCCGTTGTCTCACCTCCTACACGAACGACTCTCCCCCGGATCGACACCCCGCGCCGCGATCCGGGAAAGAATCCCGCCCATGACCGCACCGCACCCGCTCGTCGCCCGCGCCCGCCGTCTCGCCGACGACCTGCTGACCCCGCACGCCGAGCAGGTCGACCAGGGGGAGGTGCCGAGGGGCCACCTGACGGAGATCGGCCGCTCGGGCCTGCTGGGCGTGAACGCGCCGAGGGAGTACGGCGGCGCCGAGGCGCCCGCGTCGGTGGTGCGGGAGACGACGGAGATCCTGGCCGGGGCCTGCTGCTCGACCTGGTTCGTGCAGGCCCAGCACCACACGCCGGTGCAGGCGCTGGCCGGGAGCGAGAGTCCGGAACGCGAGCGTCTGCTGCCCCGGCTGGCCGGCGGCGAGCTGCTGGCCGGCGTGGCGTACGCCCAGCTGCGGGCGTATCCGCGCACTCCGGTGCGGGCCACGCGGGAGCGGGGCGGCTGGCGCTTCGACGGGACCGTGCCCTGGTACACGGGCTGGGGCCTGAACGACGTCATGCTGCTGGCCGGGGTGACGGAGGCGGGCGAGGCCCTGTTCGCGTTCACCGAGGCGCGCGAACAGCCGGGCCTGCGTGCCTCCGCCCCGCTGCGGCTGGCCGCGCTGACGGCCGCCCGCACGGTCTCCCTGGAGCTGGACGGCCTGTGGTTCCCGGCGGAGGCGGTGGTCGTGCGCACCGCGCACGAAAGCTGGTCGGCGGCCGACCGCCGCAAGACGGTCAACACCAATCCCGCGGTCTTCGGCGTCGCGCGGGCGGCGCTGGCCCTGCTGGACGAGGAGACGGCGGCCCCGCTGCGCAGCCGCCTCGACGCGACCCGCAGTGAGGCCTACGCCCTCGCCGACGGCGCGGCCCCCGACGAGTGCCTCGGGGAACGACTGGCCCTGCGGACGCAGGCCTTCGCGGTCCTTCAGACGGCGACCACGGCGGCCGTCGTCGCGGGCGGAGGCCGCTCCATGCTGCTGACGAACCGCGCCCAGCGCCTCGCGCGCGAGGCGCTGTTCCTCATGGTCCAGGCCCAGACCCGGGAGTCGCGCCGGGCTCAGCTGGCCGCCCTGACGGCCTGACTCCGCGAGGGGCGCGGGCGCAAAACGACGGGGCCGGCCCCCGCGCACGCCCGGTCAGTCCTCGTCCGCTCCCGGGACCACGACGAGGAACGCGTCCGACTTCAGGTCCATGACGACGGTCGCAGGCTCGCCCTCGGCCCGTCGGCGGGCCGCGTACTCCTCCGCGGGCCACGATCCGCGCGGCGCTCCCGCGGGGAACCTCTCCAACACCTTCGCGTGCATGACGGCAGACACCTCCACAGCGAAACGGACACCGCCGAGACCGACGACTCGTGCACGAACCGGCTTCCCGCGATCCGAGCGGGCATGTTCACAGCCGCGCGAAACGGTCCTCCTCGACGGGCGTGCGGGGGCGGCTCGGCCGGCCCGGCCACCACGCCCGGGCCCCGATGTCCCGCACGAGCGCGGGGACCAGCAGCGACCTGACCACGAGGGTGTCGAGGAGGACGCCGAAGGCCACGATGAAGGCGATCTGGACCAGGAAGGCCAGCGGGACGACCCCGAGCGCGGCGAAGGTCGCGGCGAGCACCACACCGGCCGAGGTGATCACCCCGCCGGTGGCGACGAGCCCCCGCAGCACGCCCTCGCGCACCCCGTGCCGCAGCGACTCCTCGCGGACCCGGGACATCAGGAAGATGTTGTAGTCGACGCCCAGCGCGACCAGGAAGACGAAGCCGTACAACGGCACGGAGGGGTCGGTTCCGCCGAAACCGAGGACGTGCCGGAACACCAGGGCCGAGACGCCCAGCGTGGCCGCGAAGTTGAGCGCGACGGTGGCCACGAGCAGCACGGGCAGCAGCAGCGAGCGCAGCAGCAGCGTGAGGATGAGCAGAATGACGGCCAGCACGACGGGGACGATGAGGGTCCGGTCTCGTTCCGCGGTGCGCCGGGTGTCGACCTGCTGGGCGGTGTAGCCGCCGACGAGGGCGTTCGCGCCGGGAACCGCGTGCAGGGACGTGCGCAGCCGCACCACGGTCCGCTTGGCCGCGTCGCTGTCCGCGGGCGAGGCGAGGGTGACGTCGACGCGGACGCGGCCGTCGACCACCAGCGGCGCCCCGCCGGGCCGTCCGGACGCGCTCACCCCGGCCGCGGAGGCGACGCCGTCGGTGGTGCGGGCCGCGGCGAGCACCTGCGCGAGCCGGTCGGCGTCGGCCACGACGACCGCCGGGTTGCCCGAGCCGCCCGGGAAGTGCCTGCTCAGCGTCTGCTGTGCGGCGACCGAGGGAGCGTCGTCCACGAAGGTCTCGTCGAGGGGGACGCCCTTCGAGCTCAGTGTCGGCGCGAAGGCGGCGCCGGCCAGCAGCAGGGCGAGGGTCACCGCCCAGACGCGGCGCGGCGCCCGGTCGACGAGTGCGGCGACGCGGTGCCAGATCCCGGCGCCCGCGCCGCGCCCCTCGGCGGGGGCGGGCTTCGCGGGCCAGTAGGCGGCTCGCCCGAGGACGACGAGGACGGCGGGCACGAAGGTGAGCGAGGCGAGGGCGGCGCAGCCGATGCCGATGGCGCCGACCGGGCCGAGGGCCCGGTTGTTGGTCAGGTCGCTGAGCAGCAGGGCGAGCAACCCCAGCGCGACGGTCGCGGCGCTGGCCGTGACGGCGCCCCAGGACTGCCGCAGCGCGGCTCGTCCGGCGGTGTGGCGGTCCGCGCCCGCGGCGAGTTCCTCTCGGTAGCGGGCGGTGAACAGCAGGGAGTAGTCGGTGGCCGCGCCGATCACGAGGATCGACAGGATGCCCTGCACCTGCCCGTCGACGCGGACGACGTCGTGGTCGGCGAGCGCGTAGACGACCGCGCACGCGAGGCCCAGCGCGAAGACGGACCCGAGGATGATCACCAGCGGGAGCAGCAGGCTGCGGTAGACCAGCAGCAGGATGGCGAGCACGGTGGCCAGCGCCACGCCGAGGAGCAGGCCGTCGATGCCGGCGAAGGCGTCCGCCAGGTCGGCCTGGCCGGCGGCCGGGCCGGCCAGCCGGACCGTGGTCCCGGGAACGCCTTCGGCTGCCTCCCGGATGCGGTCGAGGGCGGCCCCGAGGCCGTCGCCGAGGTCGGGACGCAGCGGCACCACGCCCTCCAGCGCCTTCCCGTCCCGTGAGAGCACGGCGGGCGGGATCTCGCCGGCCACCTCCGGGGCGTCGGCCAGCGGCGCGAGCGCCCGGTCGGCCGCCGCCCGCCGGCCTGCCGGGCTCGTGGCCTCGCCGCCCGTCCAGACGACGATCGCCGGGAGCGTCTCGTCCTGGCGGAACGCCCGCCGGGCGGCGATCACCGCCGTCGACTCGGCGCTGCGCGGCAGGAACGCCGCCTGATCGTTGGTGGCGACCTCGCCGAGCCGTCCGGCGAAGGGGCCGAGGGCGCCCCCGACGCCGAGCCAGACGGCGACGAGCAGCAGGGGGACGAGCCATCGGGCGCGTCGGGGCGTGGCGGGCATCGCTCTCCTGGTTCCGGGGGCCGCGGCAGCGGCGGCCGGCCAATATATCTCGATGATGAACAATCTCAATCATCGAGTCAGTTGGTGATCGTAGACGGCGCCTCTGCTTCCGTCGATGCCGGGTGCGCGGATGCGGTGCGGACGGACGTAGGTCCGCGCAGTCCTCTACGTGGATCCACCGATGTGCCGGCCCGGCCGCCTGGGCGAGGATGCGAGCCCGCGCACCACCCCGGCCGGAGCGAAAGGACGTCGCCCGCGGTGCTCCCCTGGATCATGTTCTCGGTCATCCTCATCGCCCCGTTCGTCGTGGGCGGAACACTCGCCGCCCGTACCGCCCGCCGGGCGAACAAAACGGACCGGGCCATGCGCGTCCTCGCCCAACGCCCCGGCTGGAGCCGCATCTCGAGCGACGGGCAAGGGCCGCCCGGGACCGGCTACGCGGGGCACTTCCCGTGGCTGCTCCGCACCCGCCACGGCACCGGCGTGACCGGCCCGCTCGGGGATCTCCGAGTCGGCGTCACCAGACTCTGGGAGCCGGTCGGGCGCAGGGACGTGCGGCACTGGCTCGTCGTGTCCTTCGACCTGCCCGGCGACGGGCTCTTCCTCCGGCTCGAGCGCGACTGGAGCGCGGCGGAACTCAACCTGCGCTGCGAGGGCCTTCCGTACCTGCCGATGAGCAAGGACGACCAGGCGGGGACGGTCGAGCGGTTCTACTCGTCGGATCTGCCCGAGCGGCTCATGAGGTTCGCCGCTCCGGCGGTCTCGCTGTACGGGGCCGGGGTGTGCTTCGCCTACCCGATGCCCGACGTGGTGGACATGGGCTCCCTGCTGGAGGGACTGGCGGCCCTGCTCCCGGACCTGACCGCACTCGCCCGGCCCGCCGGCCCGAAGGAGCCGCAGGACGCTCCCTAGCCCTCCCCGGCCGAGCCGCCCGTCACGGGGGCCGCAAGGCCGTGAGGGGCCGCAAGGCCGTGAGAGCGCGCACGGTCGTGGGGAGCCGCACGGACGGTACCGCCGGGCCGGTCAGCGCGCCGGCGGCGGCACGCTCCCGGCGAGCTCCTCGTTGAGGGCCGCGAGGAAACGCACCACGACCGACAGCTCGTCCGCCGTGAAGCGGGCCCGTGCGGCCTCGGTGGCCTCGGCCAGCGGACGGAAGTAGGTGCGGGCCGCCGACCGGGCGTCGGAGGCGTAGTACAGGTGAACCACCCGGCGGTCGGCGCTCTCCCGGACCCGGCGGATGTGCCCGGCCCGTTCGAGCCGGTCCACGCACGCGGTGACCGCGCCGGAGGTCAGTCCGAGGAGCTCGCGCAGCCGCTTCGGCGTCATCGGCTCCTCGGCGTCCAGGATCGCCGCGAGCGCCTGGACGTCGGTGGCGTGCAGGGCGTGCTCGCCCGCGAACCCGTGCACCAGCCGGTTGATCCCGCCGTTCATCCGCCGCAGCTGGACGGCGAAGGCGTGCAGGTCGGCTGGGTGCGGGAGCGCCTCGGACTCCCGTGCCGCCGCCGGGCGTTCCCGGTCGTTCGCTGTGGCCACGCGATCAGCGTAGTCGGCCGCCCGTCTCACTCGATCGTGCGCACAAACCGGTGTCCCCGCATCCATGACGGCTCCCGGCGTGGAAGCGATCGACAAGGGGCCATCGAGACGGAGGACCGAGGACTGATGACCGCACAGGGCGACCGCACGGGACCGCTGAGCCTGGTGACCGGCGCGACCGGGTACATCGGCGGGCGGCTGGTCCCGGAGCTGCTCGCGGCCGGACACCGGGTGCGCTGTCTGGCCCGTTCCCCCGACCGGCTGCGCGACCACACGTGGGCGGGCGACGTCGAGGCCGTGCGCGGCGACGTCACGGACGCCGCGTCGGTCGCGGCGGCGATGCGGGGCGTGGACGTCGCCTACTACCTGGTTCACGCCCTGGGCACGGGCGACGACTTCGAGGAGACCGACCGGCGGGCGGCGCGGATCTTCGGCGAACAGGCCCGGGCCGCCGGGGTCCGTCGCATCGTCTACCTCGGCGGTCTCACCCCGGCCGGGGCGCCCGAACGGGAGCTCTCGCCGCACTTGCGCTCGCGGGCCGAGGTGGGCCGCATCCTGCTGGCGTCGGGGACGCCGACGACGGTCCTGCGGGCTGCGGTCGTCATCGGATCCGGCTCGGCGTCGTTCGAGATGCTGCGCTATCTGACCGAGCGCCTGCCGGTGATGGTCACCCCGAGCTGGGTGCACACCCGCATCCAGCCCGTCGCGGTGCGCGACGTGCTGCGCGCGCTCGTCGGCAGCGCCGCCATGCCGGACGACGTCAGCCGGGCCTTCGACATCGGCGGCCCGGACGTGCTGACGTACCGCGAGATGATGCTCCGCTACGCCGCGATCGCCGAGCTGCCGCGTCGCCTCATCCTGTCCGTCCCGATGCTCACCCCCGGCCTGTCCAGCCACTGGGTCGGCCTGGTGACGCCGGTGCCCGCGTCGATCGCCCGGCCGCTCACCGAGTCGCTGCGGCACGAGGTGGTCTGCCACGAGCACGACATCGCCCGGTACGTGCCCGACCCGCCGGGGCATCCGATCGGCTTCGACGAGGCGGTCCGGCTCGCGCTGCGCAAGGTCCGCGACGCGCAGGTCTCCACCCGCTGGTCGTCCGCCTCGGTGCCGGGCGCACCCAGCGATCCGCTGCCCACCGACCCCGGCTGGGCCGGCGGCAGCCTGTACACGGACGACCGGGAACTCGCCGTCGACGCGCCGCGCGCCGCCCTGTGGCGGGTGATCGAGGGCATCGGCGGTGAGAACGGCTGGTACTCGTTCCCGCTCGCCTGGGCCGTCCGCGGCGGGCTCGACCGGCTGGTCGGCGGGGTGGGGCTGCGCCGCGGCCGCCGGGACGCCGCCCGGCTGCGGGTGGGCGACTCGCTGGACTTCTGGCGGGTCGAGGAGATCGAGCCCGGACGGCTGCTGCGCCTGCGGGCGGAGATGCGGCTGCCGGGCCGGGCCTGGCTGGAGCTGTACGCGCGAACGGACCCCGAGGGCCGGACCCGGTTCCGTCAGCGCGCCCTGTTCCACCCGCACGGGCTCCTCGGCCACGCCTACTGGTGGAGTGTGGCGCCCTTCCACACGGTCGTCTTCGGCGGCATGGCCCGCAACATCGCCCGGGCGGCGGAGGCGCAGGCGGGCGCCCCGAAGCCCGCGCCCGTGCGCTGAACGGCGTGCGCCGCCCGCCCGGCAGCAGTTCTTCGTCGTCCCCGATCTTTTCGCACCGGAGCCCCCTCATGAACGTCTCGGTCGTCCTGTTCACCGCCGACCTGCGTCTGCACGACCATCCGCCGCTGCGCGCGGCCCTCGACGGGTCACGTCAGGTGGTGCCGCTGTTCGTGCGCGACCGGGCGGTGGACGCGGCGGGGTTCGCGGCGCCCAACCGGCTGGCCTTCCTCGCGGACAGCCTGCGCGACCTCGACGCCGGGCTGCGCGAGCGGGGCGGCCGGCTGGTGCTGCGCTCCGGCGACGTGGTGGACGAGGTGTGCAGGGCGGCTCGGGAGGCGGACGCCGACGAGGTCCATCTGGCCGCCGACGTGAGCGCGTACGCACGGCTGCGCGAGAAGCGGCTGCGGGCCGCGCTCGAGGCGCAGGGCGTGCGGCTTCATGTGCACGACGAGGTGACGACGGCGGTCGGCCCCGGAGCGGTGGTCCCGTCGTCCTCGGACCACTTCGCGGTCTTCACCCCGTACTTCCGGCACTGGTCGCAGCGGCGGCTGCGGACCCCCCTGCGCGCCCCCGGCCCGGTACGGGTCCCCGACGGCGTCGGCTCGGAGGAGCTTCCCTCCCGGGGAGAGCTGTCGGGGCTGTCTCCCGCCCTGGCGGAGGGCGGCGAGACGCAGGGACGCCGGCGGCTCGCCTCCTGGCTGCGGTCGGGCGTCGCCGCCTACGAGGACCGGCACGACGACCTGGCCGGCGACGCCACCTCGCGGCTCTCCCCCCATCTGCACTTCGGCACGCTGTCCCCGGTGGAACTCGTGCACCGTGCGCGCCGGGCGGGCGGCCCCGGCGCCGAGGCCTTCGTGCGCCAGCTCGCCTGGCGCGACTTCCACCGTCAGGTGCTGGCGGCACGGCCCCGCGCGGCGCACGCCGACTACCGCACCAAGCACGACCGCTGGCGCTCGGAGCGCACCGCGCGCGAGGACGTCGAGGCATGGCGGGCGGGCCGCACCGGCTACCCGATCGTGGACGCGGCGATGCGCCAGCTGCGGCACGAGGGCTGGATGCACAACCGCGGCCGGCTGCTGACCGCGAGCTTCCTCGCCAAGACCCTCTACGTGGACTGGCGCGTCGGCGCCCGGCACTTCCTGGACCTGCTGGTCGACGGGGACGTGGCCAACAACCAGCTCAACTGGCAGTGGATGGCGGGCACGGGCACCGACTCGCGCCCCAACCGGGTCCTCAACCCCGTCACCCAGGCGAAGCGGTACGACCCCGACGGCGCGTACGTGCGGCGCTGGCTGCCCGAACTGCGGGACGTGGCGGCCCCCGGGATCCACGAGCCGTGGAAGCTGCCCGGCCCGGCCCGGGCGGAGCTCGACTATCCGGACCCGATCGTCGAGCTCTCCGCGGGCCTCGACCGCTTCCGGCGAGCCCGGGAGCGCCGCTGATCGAACGGCGCCGCTGCGGTCGCGCTCAGGCGGTGTCGTACAGCCCGGCCAGCAACGTCAGGGCCTCGGCCAGTCCGGTCGGCCGGTGCAGGCCCTGCGCGGGGCGTCCGGCCCAGCCGGGACCGCCCAGCACCACCACGGGGGCGCGCCGGGCCCCGGCGACTCCCCACCGCGTGTCCGCGATGTGCCGGGCGAGCGGCAGACTCGCGGTGGAGCGCGCCTGGGCCCACAGCACGACCGCGGCCGGACCCAGCCGCCGGACGGCCGAGTCCAGCGCCTCGGCGGGCACGGCCGGCCCGAACATGCGGGTGGGCACCCCCAGTTGACCGAGCGCGGCGTCGAGCGCCTCCAACGGCAGACTGTGCTGTTCGCCGGGCGCGCAGGCCAGCACCACGGGCCCCGGCCGACCGGCCGCCTCCCGCGGCGCCGCGGCCCGGGCGGCGCGGCGCAGCACGGTGGAGACGTGCCAGGACAGCAGGTGCTCCACCTCGACGTACCGGTCGCCGGAGGAGACCCACTTGCGTCCCACGGCGTGCAGCGTCGGGACCATCACCTCCTGCCAGGCGACGATCAGTCCGTGGCGTTCGACAGCCGCGCCCAGGAGCTCCGCGACGCCCGGCGCGTCGAGCCGTACGGCGGCGCGGGCCAGCCCCCGGCACTCGTGGCGCACGTCGACGCCGAGCAGGAGGGCGTCGTCCGCGCGCGTCGGCGCCCCGCCGTCGCCCGGCGGACGGTCCCGGCCTGCGACGCCCGGCGGACGCGCGTCCCTGTCCGAAGCGTCCGGGTCCGCGTCCTCCGGAACTGCGCCCGCGCCCGCATCCGGATCCGCGGCCGTGCCCGCCGCGTCCGTGCCCGCCGGACCCGGACGCGTCCGGCGGATGGCCTCCTTCGCCGCCCGGGCCGCGTCCGCCGGGGGCACGCCGGACGCGGTGAGCCGGCACATCGCCTCCAGTACGGCCACGTCGCCCGGGCGCCAGCGCCGGTGCCGCCCGTCGTCGCGGACGACGGGACCGATGCCGTACCGACGGTCCCAGGAGCGCAGGGTGGTGGGCGCCACGCCCAGCCGGCGGGCCAGCGCCCCGGTCGTCAGTCCGGCCTCGTCCGGGCTCGGGATCTCGCTCATGGTCCGACGATACGAGAAGCGCCACTCCACCCCTGCGACCTCTACACATAAGGAGCAAATAAGAGCAGAATGAACATGCGCGGCACATACCGCACACCGCAGCGAAGCGGTCAGGCCGGAAAGTCGAAGGAGACGAACCATGGCCAACGTCTCGCCCACCAGAGGTGACATGTCGACGCACCCCGACGTTTCCGAGATGCAGGCGCGGTACGCGCGCATGCTCGGTGGTCGTGATGTGGCACTCGTGGACGGACCGGTGTTCCTGCTCGGTCTGTACTGCGCCGTGTCCCCGTGGATCCTCCACTACACCGCCAGCCAGCCCGCGCTCATGACCCACAACCTGATCGTGGGCATCGCGATCGCCCTTCTGGGCCTCGGATTCACCGCGGCTCCCGCCCGTATGTACGGCCTGAGCTGGGCCATGTGCGCGGCGGGGATCTGGATGATCATCGCGCCGTGGGTCGTGGGCGACAGCCCGGACGCCGGTGTCGCGGTGAACAACATCGTCATCGGCGCCCTGGCGCTGGTCCTGGGACTGCTGTGCACCGCCACGGCGGCGAAGAGCACACCGAAGCCGTAGGGAGGGCTGCACGCCCGGAAGGCGGCCGGTCCGGTCCGCAGGGGGCGGAGCGGACCGGCCGCCTCACGGCGCGTACACGTACGGCGTCGTCGTGGTGAGCGCCGTGAAGCCGAGGCGTTCCAGGATGGGACGACTCAGGTCGGAGGCGTCGACCTGGAGGTAGCGGTAGCCGCGGTCGGCGGCGATACGGGCGCGGTGGGCGATCAGGGCCCGGTAGACGCCGCGACCGCGCCAGCCCTCCACCGTGCCGCCGCCCCACAGCCCGGCGAACGCGGCCCCCTCGACCAGCTCCAGCCGCGCCGAGCTCACCGGCGTGTCCCCGGCCAGCGCGACGAGGGCGACGAGGGTGTCCGGGTCGGTGGCGAGGCGGGCCAGCAACAGGTCCCGCAGCCAGGAGCCGTCCCGGCCGAAGGCCTTCTCGTTGGCCTCGACCATGAGTTCCACGCCCGCCCGGTCGGTGACCGGCACGATACGGACGCCGTCGGGCGGCCGGACGTCGCCGAGCTGCTCGCCCGTCTCGGCGATCAGCAGGGTCTCCTCCGGCTCGGGCGTGAAGCCGGCCGACCTGAGCCGCTGTCCGAGATCGCCCGGACGGTCGTGCCCATGCAGCTTCCACTCGAACTCGCGGCCGAGCCCGGCGAAGAAGGCGACCTGTTGCGCGATGGCCGCGTCGGCGTCGGCAGGGTCCAGCTCCGACCAGAGAACGCCGTTCCAGCCGCCGGCGCCGCCGAGGTGACGGACCACGTTCCCGACCCGTTCGACCCGTGCGTCGGAGCTGTCGGGACGTGCGCCTTCGCGCATCTCCCGGTCGTACAGTGCGAGTACCGCGGCATGATCCATGCGCCCACCCCAACACTCCGGGGCGGAGCCGCACAACGCGATTACGGACGCGGGCGGCCGGCGCGGGCGACCGGGACGGCCGGACGCGCCCGCACCGCCGCGACGACGGACCGCAGACCCCCGACACTCCGGGGCCTGCGGTCCTGGTGCCGAAGGCCCCGCTCAGCGCTCCGCACCGGGGCGGAACCTGCGGTACAGCAGCACGCCGCCGAGCAGCATCGCCGTACTGCCCGCCAGCGCGGTCAGCGTGGCGTCGGCGCCCGTGTGGGCCAGCGACGCCAGGGCCTCGGGGCCCCTGGTCCCGGCCTCGACGGCCGGTGCCGAGGGGTTGGCCTTCGGCCCCGGCTGCTGCGGCTTCGCGGGCGGGGTGTGCCGGGCCGGCGGCCGGTGCTCGGGCTGCTCGGGCTTCTCCCCGGAGGTGTTCACCGACGTGTTGCCGAACGCCGGGTCGCCGATGCCGACGACGTTCACGCTGTTGCCGCTGACGTTCACCGGGAGCTGCACCGGCAGCTGGACGCCGTTGCCGGAGACCACGCCCGGGGAGCCCTCCATGTCGCCCTGCGCGACGGCCCCGCCGCCGGAGGAGGCCCCGGATCCGCCGCGGCCGTCGTGACCGCCACGGCCGCCGTGCTCGCCGTGCCCGTCATGCCCACCGCGACCGCCGTGCCCGTCCTGCCCGCCACGACCGCCGTGCGCACCCTGCCCGCCGCGGCCGCCGGAGGCGTCGGCCCCGCCCTTGTTGACACAGGTGTTGCCCGCGGCGGGGTTCAGCACTCCCACCACGTTGACCGTGTTCCCGCACAGGTTCACCGGGAGGTGTACCGGCAGCTGCACCCCGTTGCCGGAGATCAGCCCCGGCGAGCCGGCCGCGACGCCGTTCGCCGTGGAGTCGGCGTGTGCGGGCAGTGTCACAGCCATCGCGCCGGAGACCACGGCGACGGCCATCACACCGGATCGGGTAACCCGCTTCATGGGTCCCTGCCTTCCAGACTTGAATCGCGGGCAGTCGCCCGCACCCGATAGAACGTCGGCGAAGCGTCCGAGTTATGCCTAAACGCCCTTTCACCCCATCGGGTGTCACCCGCGTCGAACTGTCGGCGGGCCGCGCGCCGGGGGCCGCGCCGCCGCCCGGAGGCGGCGCGTCCACCTGCCGCTTATCGTGATCGAGGGCGCCGTTCCGGACCGCTGCGGGCGTCCTTGGAGGCACTGATGCTGGCCAATCTGTCGACGCGGCCCGGGCTGCGGAGCTGTGCCCTCGCCGCGACCGCCGCACTGACCCTGTTCGGCGGCGCGGGTCTGCCGACGGTAAACGCGAACCGCGCCGGCGACGGGGACGACCGCCCCGACCTGTCCCGGTTCTCCGGTCAGAAGGTCGCCTGGAAGGCGTGCAGGGGCGAGGGCATGCCCAAGGATCTGCAGTGCGCCAAGCTGACCGTCCCACTCGACTACTCCCGCCCCCAGGCGGGCACGCTCGACCTCGCGCTCGCCCGCTACCGGGCCACGGGTGACAGACGCGGTTCTGTGGTGCTGAACTTCGGCGGCCCCGGCGGCGCAGGCGTCCCCGAACTCGCCTACGGCGGCAAGGAGTTCATGGACCTGACGGACGGCTACGACGTGGTCACCCTCGATCCGCGCGGCGTCGGCCGCTCCTCCCCCGTCAGCTGCGGGGACGGCGAGGGCAGCGGGCTGGCCCCGCTCAACGACGACACGGCCCTCGCGGATCCGCCGGAGCTCCTCAGCCGGCTCAAACAGGCCGCCGCCGAGTGCGCGGAGCACTCCGGACCGGTCCTGCCGCACATCGGCACCGTGTCCGCGGCCCAGGACCTCGACGTCATGCGTCAGGCGCTCGGCGACAGCAAGCTCAACTACCTGGGCTTCTCGTACGGCAGCCGGCTCGGCGCGGTCTACGCGGCCCGGTTCCCCGACAAGGTGGGACGGATGGTCCTCGACGGGGTCGACACCCTCACCGAGCCGCTCACCGAACAGGGCGTGGCGGGCGCCCGAGGCCAGCAGGTGGCCCTCGACGACTTCGTCAACTGGTGCGTGAAGGACATCGCCTGCCCCTTCGGGCAGGATCCGCGGGTGGCGCGCCAGGAGGTCGTGCGACTCGTCCGCTCGCTCGACGAGGATCCCCTGCCGACCGACTTCGGCGACGACTTCAGCGGGCAGGACCTCGTCGGCGCCCTGGGGCAGGGCCTGTACAGCAGGGAACTGTGGCCGCTGCTGGAGAGGTCGCTGGCCCAGCTGATCGAGAACGGCGACCCGAGCGGGGTCCTCGGGTTCACGACCGGCGGCTTCGCCCGTCCGCTGCCCTTCCCGGTGCCGCTCCCGCTCCCGCTGCCGCCGCGGTCGGCGGTCCGCACCGACCCCTCCCCCGGCGCCCTGGTCGACGCGGAGGACGTCCCGCTCGACAACCTGCCCGCGGCTCTGATGGCGATCAACTGCGCGGACGACCCGGACCGGCCCACCGCCGCCCGGATCACCGCGGACCTCGAACGGCTGCGGGCCGCCTACGACAAGGCGTCGCCGGTCTTCGGCCGGTACCGGCTCAACGAGGTCCTGCTGTGCTACGGACGCCCCAGGGGCACCGACTACATCCGCAACGAGGTGAAGGACCTCCGCACCCCGAAGATCCTCCTCGTCGGCACGCGGGGCGACCCGGCGACGCCGTACCGCTGGACCGTGGAGACCGCCAAGCGGCTCGGATCGCCGGCCGTCGTGCTCGACAACAAGGGCGAGGGCCACACCGGGTACGGATCGTCGAAGTGCGTGCACCGCAAGGTCGACGACTTCCTGCTGTACGGATCGCTCCCGCCCAGCGGCAGCTCGTGCGGGCCGGACGAGGACGCCGGCTGAGTGCGCCGATTCCTGCCGCTGCTGCTCGTCGCCCTGTGCGCGGCCGTGACGACGGCCTCGGCGGCCGTCCTGTCCGCCCGGTGGTGGTTCGCGGCCGGGCCGCTGCTCGCGACGGCCTGCCTCGGCGTCCGGGACCTGCTGCAGCGCGGCCGCGCCGTGCCGCGCAACCACCCGCTGGTCGGCCGTCTGCGGTACCCGGCGGCGCGGGCGCTGCCCGGGGACGGCGGCCCGGGACGCCCGCCCGACGCCGCCGGCGAACCCGACGTGCACGAGTACCTGGTGCCCTCGCTGCGTCCCGTCGAGGCGGCGGAGGAGCCGCCGGTGGTGCGGGTGGGCGGGCCCGACTGCTCGCAGCCCTACGACATGGCCCTGCTGAACGTGTCCGCGATGAGCTTCGGCGCGCTGTCCTCACGTGCGGTCCTCGCCCTCAACCGGGGCGCCGCACTGGGGCGCTTCGCCCAGGACACCGGCGAGGGCGGTCTGTCGGAGCACCATCTGCGCGGCGGCGGCGACCTCGTGTGGGAGATCGGGACGGGGTACTTCGGCTGCCGTACCGCCGACGGCGGCTTCGACGAGCGGGAGTTCGCGGACAAGGCGGCGCTGCCCGAGGTGAAGTGCGTGTCGCTGAAGCTCTCGCAGGGTGCGTCGCCGGGTACCGGCGCGGTCCTGCCGGGCGTGAAGGTCGGCGTCGAGGTCGCGCGGGAGCGCAAGGTGCGGGTGGGCGAGCCCGTGGTGTCGCCCCCCGTCCACCGGACGTTCGCGACGCCGCGCGAACTGGTGCTGTTCGTCGCCCGGTTGCGGGAGCTCGCGGGCGGCAAGCCGACCGGGTTCAAGCTGTGCGTGGGCTCGCGGCGGGAGTTCCTCGCGGTCTGCCGGGCGATGGCGGCGGAGGGCGTGACGCCCGACTTCGTGGTGGTCGACGGGTCGGAGGGCGGCACGGGCGCCGCTCCGGCGGAGTTCGCCGGACGCCTGGGCATGCCGCTCACCCAGGGGCTGGTCACGGTGCACAACGCCCTGGCCGGGGTCGGTCTGCGGGACCGGGTGCGGATCGGGGCGAGCGGTCGGGTGGCGTCGGGCTCGGACATCGTCCGGCGGCTCGTGCAGGGCGCCGACTACACCAACGCGGCGCGCGCGATGATGCTCGCCGTCGGCTGCGTGCGGGCCGGACGCTGCCACACCGGCGCCTGTCCGGCCGGCGTGGCGACGCAGGACCCGTCGCGGGTCCGTGCGCTGCATGTGGCCGACAAGGCCCGCCAGGTCCGGCGCTATCAGCGCGACACCGTCCGCGACGCGGTGCGGATCATGGCCGCGATGGGCGTGCGCGAGCCGGGCGGGCTCACCCCCGCCCAACTGGTCCGGCGGACCGGGCCCGGCTCGGAGCGCTCGTACGCGGAGCTGTACGAGTGGCTCGCGCCGGGCGAACTCCTCGCCGGGCCGCCCCAGTCGTGGGAGGCGGACTGGAAGGCGGCCGACCCGGACAGCTTCGGGTGACGTCGCGGGGACTAGGCGGACCTGACGGTCACGAAGGCGTCGATCGCCGCGGTCAGCTCGGCCGGCCTCTCCACGGGGAGTTCGTGACCTGCGTCGATGATGCGCACGGTGGCGTCCGGGTAGGCCTTGGCCATCCGCAGCATCTGACGGACCGGGAGCTGGATGTCGTGATAGCCGTGGATCATCAGCGTCGGGGCCTGGATCTCGCCGACCCGGTCGAGGACGTCGAAGGCCCGCATGGCGCCGTACAGGGTCATGACCACTTCGCGCGGGGTGTCCGCCGAGGACTTGACGTACGCGCGGATCTCGTCGCGGGGGTGACCGGGGGCGAAGGCACGCTGGATGTTGGCGGCGACGAACAGCTTGAACGGGACGAGGGTGGAGACACCCATCAGCAGTCCTCGCCCCCGGCTGTAGGTCATGCGGCCGATGGAGTTCACCAGAACCATGCGCTCCACCCGCTCCGGGTGGGAGAGGGCCACGGTCTGCGAGATCATCCCGCCCATCGAGTGGCCGACCAGCACGAACCGCTCGATCTCCAGGTGGTCGAGGAGGGCGAGGAGGTCCCGCGCCAGCTCCTCGACCGTCTTCACGCCCGCCCCGCTGCTCTCGCCGTGCCCGCGCAGGTCGAGCCGCACGACCCGGCGCCTGCCGGAGAAGTGCGCCACCTGGTGGTCCCAGCGGCGCCGGTTGGCCGTCCAGCCGTGCACGAACACCAGGGGCACGCCGTCGCCGTCGCGCGGGCCCTCGTCGTCGTACGTCAGTGCTGCGCCGTCGACTTCGAGCTGCGGCATGGAGGCCTCCTGCGGTGCGGTCCCGGTTACTGACGCGTACGGTAACCGGCCGAGGGGGTCGCCGTCACCGGCGGCCACCGGGGAGACCGAAGTGTGACCGCACGCCCCTCCACCGCGCCCGTCCTGTCCCGAATGCCCGCTACGCGATTCGGACCTATCGTGCTCGTATGGAGCACGCACTCAGCCCCTCCGCCCTCTCCGAACTGCGCCGCCCGCGCCCCTACCCGGCGGTGTCCGTGCTGACGCCGACCCATCGGCGCGAACCCGACAACGCCCAGGACCGGGTGCGGCTGCGCAACGTCGTGGCGGAGGCGAAGAGACAGCTGGAGCACGATCCGGCGATCACCCGCGATCGGCGCGCCGACGTCGCGGGACACCTCGATCGCGCACTGGCCGAGGTCGACCTGACACACAGCGAGGACGGCCTGGTCATCTACGCGGCGCCGGGCGAGCACCAGGTGTGGTCGCTGGCCCGTCCCGTGCCCGAACGGGTCGTGCTCTCCGACACCTTCCTGACCCGCAACCTGGTCGCCGCGCAGGCCGCCGAGCGGCCGTTCTGGGTCCTGTCGGTCTCCGCCGACCGCGTCACCCTGTGGAACGGCGGCGCCGACCGGGTGACCGAGGAGCACACCGGCGGCTTCCCGCTGGTCAGGAGCCGGCCGAACTTCGACGCCGAGCGCATGCAGCGCACCGGCGACCTGCCCAGCACGTTCCGCGACGAGGACACCCGCCACTTCCTGCGCGACGCCGACACCGCCATGGGCGGGCTGCTGCGCGCACACCCGCGGCCGCTGTTCGTCACCGGCGAGCACGCGGCCCTGTCGCTCCTCGACGAGCTGGGCGGCGTCACCCGCGACGCGCTGCACGTCGCGCACGGCGGGCTCTCGCACGGTCCGCCCGAGGCCGT
Source organism: Streptomyces sp. NPDC020597 (assembly GCF_044335095.1). Taxonomy (NCBI): domain Bacteria; kingdom Bacillati; phylum Actinomycetota; class Actinomycetes; order Kitasatosporales; family Streptomycetaceae; genus Streptomyces; species Streptomyces sp. NPDC020597. Next base: position 160,985 of record NZ_JBIRUL010000013.1, read on the forward strand.
GTGGCAGACGGTGCGCCCGCTGCTCGACGCGGAGTCCCGCCGGGACGTGGCCTCGATCGCCCGGGTCTTCGACTCGGCCCGCGGGCACCGCATGTTCGCGGCCGGAGTCGACGAGCTGTGGCAGAACGCGCGGGAGGGCCGGGTCCGGCTGCTGGCCGTCGAGGAGAACTACCGGATCACGGTCCGCGACCACGGCGACCACCTCGTCCCGGCCGCGAGCGGCGATCTGGACGCCCGGGAGGACATCGTCGACGAGATCGTCGAGCAGTGCCTGGAGACGGGCGCCGCGGTGCGTTTCGTGCCGGACGGCACGCTCGGCGACATGGACGGCATCGCGGGCGTGCTGCGCTACTGACCGCGGACCCGTCACGGCCCCGGCCGGCCGGGTTCCCCGGCGGCGTACGCTTCGGCGTGATCGTCGACCGGGAGGGGGCGGGCGCGTGGGCGACCTGCTGGGGGTGGCCGTGCTGGGCGCCGGGCACATGGGCGCCGACCACGTGCGCCGCCTCGCCCGGGTGGTGAGCGGAGCCCGGGTCGCCGCGGTGGCCGACCCCGACACGGCGCGCGCCGAGGAGGCCGTGGCCGGCCTCGACGCGGTGACGGTGCACACGGAGGCGGAGGCCGCGCTCGACGCGCCCGGCGTCGAGGCCGTGCTGATCGCCTCGCCCGGTCCCGCCCACCAGGAGGCGCTGCTCGCGGCGTTCGACCGCGGCCTTCCGGTGCTCTGCGAGAAGCCCATGGTGCCGGACACGGCGGGGGCGCTGCGCGTGCTGGAGGCGGAGGCCCGGCTCGGTCGGCGGCTGGCGCAGATCGGGTTCATGCGACGGTACGACGCCGAGTACCGCAGGCTGAAGGCGCTGCTGGACGACGGGCGGCTGGGACGGCCGCTGATGCTGCACTGCGTGCACCGCAACGTGTCCTCGCCGCCGGACTTCACCAGCGCGATGCTGGTCGACAGTTCGGTGTCGCACGAGATCGACGCGGCCCGCTGGCTGCTCGGGCAGGAGCTGACGTCGGTGACCGTGCTGCGGCCGCGCTCCTCGTCCGGCGCCCCGCAGGGCCTGCTCGACCCCCAGTTCGTCCTCTTCGAGACCGCGGACGGCGCCCTGGTCGACGTGGAGGTCTTCGTCAACTGCGGCTTCGGGTACCAGGTGCGCTGCGAGGCCGTGTGCGAGGCGGGCAGCGCACGCATCGGCGACGACCACGGCGTGCTCGTCACCGCACGGGGCGCCGCCGGCGCGGAGGTGCCGCAGGACTACCTCGTACGGTTCGCGGACGCGTACGACCGCGAGGTGCAGGCCTGGGTCGACGCCACGCGGCGCGGCCGGGTCACCGGTCCGTCCGTGTGGGACGGCTACGCGGCCTCGGCCGTCGCCGAGGCCGGGGTCCGGGCCCTCGGGAGCGGGGCGCGCGTCGCCGTCGAACTCGCCCCGCGCCCCGGTCTGTACGCCGTCGGCCGTTGAGCCCGGGCGCTCCTCAGACGTTGCCGAGCAGGGCCTGCAGACCCCGGTCGACCGCGCTGCCGACGTCCTCCCCGCCGCGGGCGACGACCGCGTAGCTGCGCAGCAGGAAGCGGCGCAGGGCCGCGGTGTCGAACTGGAGCAGGGCCATCCCGAGCGGTGAGTGGAACTCCATCACCGTGCGGGCCTGCCCGCAGGGCCAGATGTGCACGTCGCCGCTCCCGGCCGGACCGTCCACGCCCTGCTCCAGCAGCCCGCGGCCGAAGGTCCAGGTGACCGGCTCGCCCGCCAGGGAGACCTCGGGCGGGAAGTCGATGTGCACGGCGAAGGGGTCGGCGGAGTCGTAGCGGAGTGTGGCGGGCACGGGCAGCGCCTGGTCCTCCGCGGTGATCAACCGGGCGCGGACGGGTTGTTCCAGAGGGATGTCCATGCACATAGGACCTCGCGGAGGCCGATCGCATTACGCCTTTCCCGGGACCAATTAATGTGACCTGCATCACACCATGAGGTGCGTAGAACATATGCCCGTCGAACACCCGGATGACACGCACCCCAACCCCCTCAGGAGTCCCTCAAGTCACGTACGCTGCCTACGACTTGAAGCGTCTCCGAGGCGCCCGCGCCACACTTCTCCACCCCTCCGCGAAGACACTGGCATATGCCGGAAGCACCACCGAATCGTGTGTTGCCAAATCCCTTACACCGCGTCGCGGGCTGTGCCACAGTCGTAACGGCCCTCGCGTCAGCCTTCGTCGTACCGTCCCGCATCGGAGAGCCTCATGCCGCCCCACGTCTTCGCGGATCACCCGGCCGCCCAGCCGCCGCCGCGCGGCTCGGTGGACGCGCTGATCTCGCAGACCCGACGGCTCAAGGGCGACATGGACGCCGTACGGCAGGACGCCCACAGCGACCCGACGGACCCCGAGGGACGCTGGCAGCGGGCCCTCTACGATCTGGCCCGGCACCAACTCGAGGATCTCGACGCGCACTTGGCCCAGTTACGGGACGGCCCCCGGCCCGCGCCGCCCCCCGGACCCCCGCCGGCCGCCACGGAGCCCCGGCACGGGTCCCTGGTCAGCCGGGTCGGCAGCGCTGAGTGGAACCTGCTGACGGACGAAGCCGTGTGGTCCGAGGAGCTCTTCCGGATCCTCGGCCGCGACCCCGCCACCGCCCCGCTCACCCTCGACGAACTCCCCTGTCTCGTCCTGGAGGAGGACCGGCCCAAGCTGACCGCGATGGTCACGGACTGCCTGGTCGACGCCCGCCCCATCGACGGCGAGTTCCGCATCCTCCGCCCCGCGGGCTCCCCGCGCACCGTGCACATGATGGGCGAGCCGGTGCTCGACTCCGACGGCGCCACCGCGTCCATGTGGGCCGTACTGCGGGACGTCAGTGAACTGCGCCGCAACCAGCGCGCGGTGCGCGAGAGCCATGACTCGTTGCGGGCCCGGCAGCAGGCACAGACCGAACACCGACGGGCGGTCGAGCTGCAGGAAGCCGTCCTTCCCCCGCACCGCGTCCCCCTGCGCCTGCCGCACGAGGGCCCCAGCGCACTCGACGTCGCCGCCCGGTATCTGCCCGCCGCCACCACCTCCCTGATCGGCGGCGACTGGTACGACGCGCTCGAACTCCCCGACGACGAGACGCTGCTGAGCGTCGGCGATCTCACCGGACACGGCCCTGCCGTCACCTCGAACACGGCGATGCTGCTGGGAGCGCTGCGCGGCATGGCCATGGCGGGCGCCCAGCCGGACCGGCTGCTGTGCTGGCTGAACCAGTTGCTGGACGCCACCGCCCGACCGGTCCTCGGCAGCGCCGTCTGCTGCCGCTACCGGCCACGGACCCGCACCCTGATGTGGGCGCAGGCCGGTCACCCCGCCCCGCTGCTGTTCCGCGACGGGACGGGTCGCCGGCTGCGGGCGCCGGAGGGCTCCCTGCTCGGAACCGCCCCCCGCACCACGTACGAGCAGGCCGAGGAGACGCTCCATGAGGGCGACCTGATCCTGCTGCACACCGACGGCCTGGCGCCCGCCGATCGTCTCCTCGCCCTGGCCCCGCGCCTGCACGCGGCCCGCAGCGCCCAGGAGTGCGTCGACGCGGCCGTGCAGGAGTGCGGCGAGGCCGAACGCACCGACGACGCCTGTGTGCTCGTCGCCCGGGTGACCCGGTAGGCAGCCGGGCGACCCGGTGACGGGTGGCGACGGAGAAGCCCGGCTCGCTCACGCCCGGGCGCTGCCGCCCCCTTTGGCCCCCTTCTGCTTCGGCAGCGCCAGCCTGATCTCCTCGCGCAGCTCACTGATCCTCGGGGAGCCGGCGTACTCCGCGGTGAGCCGGTACATCTGGCTCAGCCGGTCCCAGGTGCGCCGGGAGGAGTTCGACCCCATCGACATCAGGGCCAACCGTGCGAACCGGTCCGCCTGTTCGGGGTCGTCCGCGATGAAGCAGGCGGACGCCATGGACAGATGGTCGAAGATCTTCGACCGCTCGCGCCCGTCGACGCGCAGCGCCAGTGCCTTCTCCGCGTAGTACTGGGCGTGCGCGGCCGCCTGCGGCTCGAACTCGGCCAGCGTGCGGTAGGCGAGCGCCTGCATCCCGTACAGGTCCTCGTCCTTGAAGGTCTGCATCCAGGACGGCGGGACGACGTCGTCCTTGTCGGAGACGAAGAGGTCCTCCGCCCGGCCGAGGGTGCGCCGCATCGCCTGCCCCTTGCCCATCGCCGCCTGCGCCCAGGCCTCGATGGTGTGGAACATCGCCCGGGTGCGCGGCAGCACCTCCTCGCCGGAGCCGGACTGGGCCAGTTTCATCAGGTCGAGGGCGTCGTCGGGCCGTCCCAGGTGCACCATCTGCCGGGCGGCCCGGGACAGCGCCTCGCCGGCCCGCGGGCGGTCGCCGCCCTCCCGCGCGGCATGGGCGGCGATCACGAAGTACTTCTGGGCGGTGGGTTCGAGGCCGACGTCGTGCGACATCCAGCCGGCCAGGACGGCGAGGTTGGCCGCGACGCCCCACAGGCGTCGCTGCAGATGGGCGGGATGACGGTAGGCCAGGATGCCGCCCACCTCGTTGAGCTGTCCCACCACCGCCTTGCGTTGCAGCCCGCCTCCGCGGGCCGCGTCCCAGGCCCGGAACACCTCGACCGACTGCTCCAGTTCGTCGACCTCCTCCGCCCCGATGGGGGCGGCCTCGTAGCGGTCGAACCCTGCGGGATCGGCATGATGGACGAGCGGATGGTCGACGGTGGGAGCATCGGCGGAGAGGGTGGGGTCGGTGTGCAGCCAGTCGTGCATGGCGCTGCTGAGAGCTGATCCCGCGGCGAGCGCGGCACCCGCGCCCACCAGACCGCGTCGGTTGAGCATGAGGTCCATTCCCGTGAATTCGGTGAGGACCGCGGCAGTCCGTTCGGGCGCCCACGGCACGCCGTCGGGGTGTTCAGCACTCCCGCCGCCGGGCCGTCTACCTGTACGCCCGTGCCGGACCAGACCGAGGTCTTCTATGGTCACGACACGGCCGAGACGCTCGGTGAACAGTGCTGCCAGCACCCGCGGCACCGGATCGCGCGGGATCTCTCCCGTGTCGATCCACCGCCGCACCCGGGAGGTGTCGGTCGACAGCTGGGGGTGGCCCATGGCCGCCGCCTGCCGGTTGACCAGCCTCGCGAGTTCGCCCTTGGACCAGCCGGCCAGGCCGAACAGATCCGAGAGACGGGTGTTGGGTTGTCCGCTCACGTCAAGCCCCCAGGTTCTCGGCTGAGTTGACAGTAGCCCCGGGAAAGTTGCCGGGCGACTATTCGCCAGGCTTCGCCAGGGTTCGCCAGATGGTGTGCCACTGGGCGACGGGTGTCAGGTAGGAATGCGCCACCCCGACCCGGTCGCCGAGGGACACTCCCCAGGGTGCACCCGAAAGGGCCGGTCGGGGCAGCGCTCTGACGTCCGGCACACGAAGGGATCTGTTTCCCCCATGTACGCAGCATCGTCCTCCGTGTCCGCCCCGCCCCGGTCGCTGCACACCCGCCCGGGCGGTGGCGGCCCCTATCTGGCCCCCGCGCGAACGGCGGCTCCCGCGCTCGGCGCGGGCGGTGTGCGCCGTCCCGCGGGGCTCGGCGCGCAACCGCTCAGCGGAAGGCTCGACCTGTCCGGCCCGCAGGGCGCCCAGCTGCGCACGGCGATCGCCTCCGTGCACCGCATCTGTCCGGAGTTCGCGCCGGTCCAGGTGCTGCGCCGCAGCGGACGTTCCGTGCTCCTGGTCGGCACGACCGGACGCAGCACGGCCGTCGCCAAGTGCTTACTGGACCACTCCCCCGTCTGGGCCGAGCGGATCCGGCACGAAATAGCGGCATACCGCACGTTCGTCCGGCAGCGCCCCCCGGTGCGCGTGCCGAGGCTGATCGCGGCGGACCCGGACAACTGCACCCTGGTGATCGAGCGGATGCCGGGGCGGGCAGCCGCCCTGCAGCGGCACCCCACCGAGGCGCCGCCGCGGGCGGACGTCAGGGCCGCGCTCGGCGCGATCTGCCGGCTCAACGCCTGGCGGCCGCCGGCCGGTTCGTTCGACGCGCCGCTGGACTACGCCGCCCGCATCTCCCGCTACCACGAGCTGGGCCTGCTCACCGACCGGGACCTCGGCGACCTGCAGAAGCTGCTGCACGGCATCGCGGCCACCGCGGGCCGACAGGGCATGGGCCAGTTCTGCCACGGCGACGCCCTCCTGTCGAACATCCTCCTGTCACCGGCCGGTCCCGTGCTGGTGGACTGGGAGCACGCCGGCTGGTACCTGCCGGGCTACGACCTGGCGACGCTGTGGTCGGCGCTGGGCGACGCGCCGGTGGCGCGCCGTCAGATCAGCCAGATCGCCCAGTCGGCGGGCCCCGCATCCCGGGACGCCTTCCTGGTGAACCTGATGCTGGTCCTGACCCGCGAGATCCGCACGTACGAGACGGCCGTGCAGCGCTCGATGCACGACACGCCCCCGACGACCCCGGGGGCGGCCCACGCGGGAGGAGCGCCGTCGGGTGAGGAACAGCGTCTGCTGCTGCGGCGGCTGCACGACGACTGCCAGCTGGCCCGCCGGGCGGTACGCGCGGCGGTCGGCACGCGCTGAGGGCATGCCGGTCGACGGTGCGCCTGAACGGCGGCGCACCGTCGACTGACGTATGCGGTGTCTTGACGAGGGAATTCATCCCGCTATGGGCATGATTGACGGGTTGTCGGCCCGGCCGACTGCGGCCGGCCCGCACCCCCGCTCTCTCGCCCTGGAGGCCGCATTGCGCAGACCCGCCACTCCCCCCGGAGCGCACAGACGTACCCGTAGAGCCGCAGGCGCACTCGCGTCGGCGGCTCTCGTCCTGCCGCTCCTCGGCGCCGCCCGCCCGGCCGACGCCGCGCCCCGGCCGGTGAACGGCCTCCAGCGGGCCTTCGCCGCCGCGGCAGCCGAGTACCACGTGCCGCAGAGCGTGCTGCTGGGCGTGTCCTACCTCCAGTCCCGCTGGGACGCGCACGCCGGAGCGCCGAGTGTGACCGGCGGCTACGGCCCGATGCATCTCACCGACGTCCGCGCGGCCCTTGCCGCGGCCCCGCGCCACGGCGCCGGCACCGGGAACCCGCGCGGCGACTCCGCCCGGAAGGACCGTACGGCCCGGCCCCCGGCCCCGCATGTCCGGGCGCCGTCGAACGAGCGGATCCCGGCCCGCCTGAAGACCCTGCCGCGGGCCGCGAAGCTCACCGGCCTCGCCGCCGGGAAGCTGCGCACCGACCCCGCGGCCAACATCGCCGGCGGCGCCGCGCTGCTCGCCGACACCCAGCGCCGCCTGGGCCGGCCCCTGAGCACCGACCCCTCCGACTGGTACGGCGCGGTGGCGCGCTTCTCGGGCGCGGACGACACCGCGACCGCCGCCGCCTACGCGAACGACGTGTACGGCGTGCTGCGCACCGGCGAACGGCGTATCACCGACGCCGGCCAGACGGTCGTCCTCGCGGCGCAGCCGGGCCTCGCGCCGCGGCCGGCCCAGCTGCGCGGGACCGGCCTGCGCCATGTCCCGGCGACGGGCGCCGAATGCCCGTCCACGGTGTCCTGCGAGTGGATCCCGGCGCCGTACCAGCAGTTCGGTGACGACGACTACGGCAACCACGACATCGCCGACCGGCCCGCCTCGCCCGACATCGACTATCTCGTCGTCCACGACACCGAGGGCGGCTGGGAGGGGGTGCTGGCCTCGGTCCAGGACCCGTCCTTCGTGTCCTGGAACTACTCGCTGCGCGCCACCGACGGGCATGTCGCCCAGCATGTGAAGGCGAAGGACGTGGCCTGGCACTCGGGCAACTGGTACGTCAACTCCAAGTCGATCGGCCTGGAGCACGAGGGTTTCCTCTCCGCCCCGGACTCCTGGTACACGGAGGCCATGTACCGCTCGTCGGCGCGACTGGTGAAGTACCTGGCCGACAGGTACGACATCCCGCTGGACCGGCAGCACGTCCTCGGCCATGACAACGTGCCGGGCCCGACGGCGGCGAGCATCTCGGGGATGCACACCGATCCCGGCCCCTTCTGGGACTGGCGGCACTACTTCGAACTGCTGGAGGCCCCCTTCACGGCGACCGCCGACGGCAGCGGCGGTTCGGTGACGATCCGGCCGGACTACGCCGCGAACCGGCCGGTGTTCACGGACTGCGCCGCGCGCCGGCGAGCCTGCGCCGCGCACGGCTCCAGCACGGTGCGGCTGTACGTCGACCACGACGAGAAGTCCGCGCTGATCAACGACGTCGGCCAGGGCTCGGGCCCGACCAAGGGTCTCAACGACACCTCGTCACGGGCGTCCACCGGGCAGCAGTACGCGGTCGCCGGCCGATGGGGCGACTGGACGGCGATCTGGTACCTCGGCCAGAAGGCGTGGTTCGAGAACCCGGCCGCGCGGCCGACGGCGGTGCCCGCGGCGGGGCAGGTGGTCACGCCCAGGGACGGTGTGGCGAGCGTTCCGCTCTACGGCCGCGCCTACCCCGAGGCGTCCGCCTATCCGGCGGGCGTCCCGGTCCAGCCGGTCTCCGCGCTGCCGTACAAGCTGCCCAAGGGCCAGCGGTACGTGGTCGGGGGGAAGGTACCGGGCGAGTACTACTACGCGTCCACCTTCGCCACCGGTTCGCACCGGCTCGTCGTCGGCCGGGAGCAGTACTACGAGATCCAGTACGGCCACCGGGTGGCGTTCGTGCGGGCTGCGGACGTCAAGGTGATGCCGTCGGACTCCCCGGCCGCCTAGGGCCCGGCCGTGCCTCAGCCCTGCTGGAACAGCTCCGCCGGGAGCGGCTTCAGCAGGGCGTACAGGTCGTCGGTGATGGGGCGGTCCCAGGCGGCGATGGTCACCAGGACGTTGTCGCTGCGGTCGAACTGCACGCAGGAGACGCGTCCCTCGGACAGCTTCAGGCGGCGCACGATCAGCAGGTTGTCGCCCTGCATCACCGGCATGTCCTCGACGCCGACGACGGTCACCTCCTCGTCGTTCTCCAGCGCGAGCAGCAGCTGGGCCACCTCGAAGGGGATCTCCCCCTCCTCCACCTCGCGGGCCGGGGAGCCCTCGGGCAGATTGCCGATGATCATCGCGGGGCCGCGGCCGCCGAAGAGGTCGTAGCGCAGGAACACGCCCTGGCAGCTGCCGTCGGGGGCGGGCAGCAGCCCGGCGCCCAGATTGCCGGGCCAGTCGCCCGGGTCCATGGCCAGAACGTCGAATTCGGGCCCGGCGGGGGTGGCGCTGCGGCGGCGGAGGAACGACATGCGGCCATGGTACGTGGCCGCGGCCGTTCGGCGACGGGTGGGAGCGCCGCGTTCGGTCGTTTCGACGCGTCCCGGGAACGGCCGCCCGCTCCGGCCCGGCGGCCCCCGTCGCCCGGGCGCGCCCGCCGTGCGCGGGAGCGGGGCGAGGGCGGGGTCCGCCCGCCGTCGAGGACCCGTGCCGCCCTCGGCTGCGAGAGTGCACGGCGACCGGGAGCACCCCGGCGACCCGCCGTCCCCGCGGGGTGCGGAAGGCGGCCGGCGGACCGGCCGGACCGCGGCGTGGCCGGTCTCAGGTCAGGTCGAACTCCCCTTCCCGCGCCCCCGACACGAACGCGCCCCACTCCGCGGGCGTGAAGATCAGAGAAGGGCTCTGGGGGCTGCCGCTGTTGCGCATCGCGATGAACCCCTCGACGAAGGCGATCTGGACATCCCCCCGCCCCCGGCTGCTGGACTGCCACTCGGCGTTGCTGAGGTCCAGCTCCGGCTTGTTCCAGCCTGTGAGCGGCGGCTGCTGGATGGTGCTCTCGGCCACGTCCGTGCTCCTCCCGGTTCGTCGTCCGCGGGCCAGCCTAGCGACCGGGTCCGGACGCCGACAGAGCACGTGGGAAGGACCTTTCACGACTCCGGCGGTCGCGCTCCCACGAGCCACATGGAGAAGAACTGCGAGCCGCCCCCGTAGGCGTGCCCGAGGACTCTGCGGGCCCCGTCCACCTGGTGTTCGCCGGCCTGTCCGCGCACCTGGAGCGCCGCCTCCGCGAAGCGGATCATGCCGGAGGCGCCGATCGGGTTGGTGGACAGGACGCCGCCCGACATGTTGACCGGCAGGTCGCCGTCGAGTTCGGTGGCGCCGGCCTCGGTGAGCTTCCAGCCCTCGCCCTCGTCGGCGAAGCCGAGGTTCTCCAGCCACATGGGCTCGTACCAGGAGAACGGCACGTACATCTCGACGGCGTCGATGTCCCGGCGCGGGTCGCCGATCCCGGCCTGGCGGTAGACGTCCGCGGCGCAGTCCTTGCCGGCCTGCGGCGAGACGGCGTCCTTGCCCGCGAAGAGGGTCGGTTCGCTGCGCATCGCCCCGCCGAGCATCCAGGCGGGCGGGCGGGGTGCGCGGGCGGCGCCGGCCCGGTCGGTGAGGACCATCGCACAGGCCCCGTCGGAGGAGGGGCAGGTCTCCGAGTAGCGGATCGGGTCCCACAGCATCGGCGAGGCCTGGACCTTCTCCAGGGTGATGTCGTGCTCGTGGAGGTGGGCGTAGGGGTTCTTCAGCGCGTTGCGGCGGTCCTTGTAGGCCACCAGGGAGCCGACGGTGTCGGGCGCGCCGCTGCGTCGCATGTAGGCGCGCACGTGCGGGGCGAAGAATCCGCCCGCCCCGGCGAGGAGGGGTTGCTGGAAGGGGACCGGCAGGGACAGCCCCCACATGGCGTTGGACTCGGACTGCTTCTCGAAGGCGAGGGTGAGGACGGTGCCGTGGACGCGGGCTGCGACGAGGCCCGCGGCGACGAGCGCCGTCGAGCCGCCGACGGATCCGGCCGTGTGCACGCGCAGCATGGGCTTGCCGACCGCGCCGAGGGCGTCGGCGAGGTACAGCTCGGGCATCATGACGCCCTCGAAGAAGTCGGGGGCCTTGCCGATGACGACGGCGTCGACGTCGGCCCAGGTCAGCTCGGCGTCGTCGAGGGCGCGCCGGGCCGCCTCCCGGACCAGCCCGGCGATCGAGACGTCCCGCCGGGCGGCGACGTGCTTGGTCTGGCCGATCCCCACGACGGCCACGGGCTCCTTGCTCATCGCGCATCCCCTTCGAGTACGGCGACCAGGTTCTGTTGCAGACACGGGCCGGACGTGGCGTGGGCGACGGCCCGGTCGGACTCGCCCCGGTGGATGCGGGCGGCGGCCTCGCCCAGGCGGATGAGACCGGCGGCCATCATCGGGTTGGCGGCGAGGGCGCCGCCGGACAGGTTCACCCGCACGCTGTCGTCGAGACGCAGCGCCTTGCGCAGGACGATCTCCTGTGCGCTGAAGGGGGCGTGCAGCTCGGCCGTGTCGACGGGCCGTTCGAAAACGCCGGCCCGCTCGGCGGCGAGGCGGGTGGAGGGCGAGTCGGTGAGGTCGCGCACGCCGAGCGAGTGGGCCTCGATGCGGTGGTCGACGCCCCGGATCCACGCGGGCCGCGAGCACAGCTCGCGGGCCCGCTCCCCCGCCGCGAGGATCACGGCGGCGGCCCCGTCGCCGACGGCCGGGCAGTCGCCGGTGCGCAGCGGCCGTACCGCGTAGTCGCCCTGGGCGACGGTGCCGCGCAGCTGGGCGTGGGAGTTGAGGGTCGCGACCCGTCGGCTGCGGGCGCCGATCGCGGCGAGGGCGCTCTCGTCGGCCTCGCCCGCGTCGATCAGGGCCTGGGCCTGGAGCGCGGCGAGCGCGACGGAGTCGGGCCACAGGGGGGCGACGTAGTACGGGTCGAGCTGGCGGGTGAGGACGTCGCGCAGGGAGCCGGGCGAGGACTTGCCGTAGGAGTAGACGAGCGCGGTGTCGGCGTCGCCGGTGAGGAGCTTGGTCCACGCCTCGTACAGCGCCCAGGCGCCGTCCATCTCGACGTGCGACTCGGAGATGGGCGGCCAGGCGCCGACGCCGTCCAGGGCGAGGGTGAAGGAGAAGGCGCGGCCGGCGAGGTAGTCGCTGGAGCCGGAGCAGGTGAAGCCGATGTCGGCGGTCTTCAGGCCGGTCCGGTCGAGGACGCTGTGCAGGACCGGCATGAGCATCTCGACCTCGGAGAGCTCGTCGGTGGTGCGCAGGACGTCGGTCTGCGCGAAGGCCACGATCGCGATGTCGCGGACGCCCGGGGTTTCCTCGCGGGTCACAGCAGCTCCTTGTAGGCGTCGTAGTCCGCGTCGGGTTCGCCGGTCGGCCGGTAGTGGTCGGGGTAGCGGGCCCCGTCCGTCCACACGGGTTCGACGCGCAGGCCCATGCGGACCTGGTCGTAGGGGATGCCGCCGATGCGGCCGTGCAGGGCGAGGCCGGCGCCGTCGAGGGCGATGTGGGCGTAGACGTAGGGGACTTCGATGTCGAGGTTCTTCGCCTTGATGTTCACGATGCAGAAGGTGGTGACGGTCCCGCGCGGTCCGACCTCGACCTGCTCGGCGGTCGGCACCCCGCAGGTGGGGCAGGCTCCGCGCGGCGGGACGTACACCTTGCGGCAGGACGGGCAGCGTTCGCCGACGGTGCGCCGGGTGGAGAGCGCCTCGATGTAGGCGGACTGGGCCCGGCCGGGCGAGTAGGTGTAGTCGAGGCGGGCGGGGGCGACGATGCCGGTGACGGGGTCCGTGAACTCGCCGGTGACGCCGGCGGGTTCGGCCGGCCGGCCGTCGTGGGGCTCGAAGCAGGCGATGTCGGTGATGGCGCCGGTGCGGTTCTCCGCCCAGCGGATCCGGACCCGCATCCCGGTGTGGACGGCGTCGGGGCCGGGGGCGTCGAGGGCGTGCAGGAGGGCGGTGCCGGCGCCGTCGAGCCTGACCAGGACCCAGGCGAACGGGGTGGCGAGGGGCTGGCCGCGCCGGGGGGCGTGGTTCCAGGCCCAGGTGGTGACCGTGCCGGTGGGGGCGACCTCGACCAGCTCGTGGAGCTCCTCGGCGGTGACGGGGTCGTACTCGACGGGCGGGACGAGGGTGCGGCCGTCGCCGGTGCGCACGCCGAGGACGACGCGTTCGCGCAGGCCGGTGAGGAAGGCACTCTGGACGGGGCCGAGTGACCGGGTGAACGGGAACTCGACGACGAGCGGGGCTTTGAGCACTTCGGGCATCGGAGCTGCCTCCCTGGGAAGCCGACGTCGGCGGGAGCGCCCCGAAGGGGGCGCGGGGAACTGCGCGACCGGCCACAACGGACCCGCAGTATGGCGAACTGCGCTTACCGCCCACTCGCCCGGCGGAGCGTCACGCGCGCCGGTAGACCGGCGCCCGTTTCTCCGCGAAGGCGCGGGCGCCTTCCTTCGCGTCGTCGGTGTCGAACACCGGCCAGCCGCGCGCCAGTTCGGCGGCCAGCCCGTCGGCCTCGGTCAGCTCGGCGGCCTCGTACACGGACGCCTTCACGGCCTCCACGGCCAGCGGGGCACAGGCGTTGACGCGTTCGGCGATCTCCAGGGCCCGGTCCAGGGCGGTCCCGGTGGGCACGACGTGCCCGATCAGGCCGATGTCGGCGGCCTCGCGGGCGCTGTAGGGCCGCCCGGTGAGCAGCATCTCCAGGGCGTGGGTGCGCGGGATCTGCCGCGGCAGGCGGACCGTGGACCCGCCGATCGGGAACAGGCCGCGCCTGACCTCGAAGAGGCCGAAGGTGGCGGACTCCCCCGCGACGCGGATGTCGGTGCCCTGGAGCATCTCGGTGCCGCCCGCCACGCAGTGGCCCTCGACGGCGGCGATCACCGGCTTGCGGGGGCGGTGGTGGCGCAGCATCGCCTTCCAGTGCAGGTCCGGGTCGGCCTTGAGCCGGTCGCGGTGCTGCTCGCCCTCCATGCCCTGGCCGGCGAGCGCCTTGAGGTCCATGCCGGCGCAGAAGGAGCCGCCGGCGCCGGTGAGGACGACCGATCGGACCGAGTCGTCGGCGTCGGCCTCGAGCCAGCCGTCGTACAGGCCGACGAGCATGGCGATCGAGAGCGCGTTCCTGGCCTTGGGCCTGTTGAGCGTGAGCACCAGTGTGGCGCCCTCGCGCCGCACGGTGAGGTGTTCGGTACCGCCCATCGCAGATCTCCCCTCGGAAAGAACGAGAACAGGTTGCAGGAGGCGCGATGGCACTTCAAGGGTTTTCTGACAGACAGTCAGATTTCTTGTCCGGAGCCCTTCACACTTGCCGCGCCCTTTGCTCTGATGACCGGCGAACCGTCTGGGAGCCAGGCCGTCGCGAGGTCAGGAGGAACGGTGGAGTACAACCTTGCCGACCTGTTCGAGTCCGTCGTCGACGTGGCGGCCGAGCGCGAGGCGCTCGTCCACGTCGACCACCCGGGCTCGGGCGCGGAACGCCGACTGACGTACGCGGAGCTGGACGCCGCGGCCAACCGCATCGGCCACCACCTCCTCGACAGCGGGATCCGCCCCGGCGAGCACCTCGGCCTGCACCTGTACAACGGCGTCGAGTACCTGCAGACGGTGCTGGGCTGCCTCAAGGCCCGGATCGTGCCGGTCAACGTCAACTACCGGTACGTCGAGGAGGAGCTGGTCTATCTCTACCGGGACGCCGACCTTGCCGCGCTCGTGTTCGACGCGGAGTTCACCGACCGGGTGGTGGCCGCGCTGCCGCAGGCTCCGACGCTGCGGCACCTGATACGGGTCGGGCCGGCGGGCGAGGACGTCGCTCCCCTCGCGGACGTCGTCTCCTTCGCGGACGCCGAAGCGGGTGGCTCCCCCGGACGCGGCTTCCCGGCCCGCTCGGGGGACGACCAGTTCATCATCTACACGGGCGGCACGACCGGCATGCCCAAGGGCGTGATGTGGCGCCAGGAGGACCTGTTCTTCGCGGGCCTCGGGGGCGGGGCGCCGACCGGGGAGCCGGTGAAGAAGCCGGAGGAACTCGCCGAGCGGGTCGCCGCGGGCGGCTCCGGGATCACCTTCTTCCCCACTCCCCCGCTGATGCACGGCACGTCCACCCTCACCGCGTTCATCGGCTTCAACTTCGGCCAACGGGTCGTACTGCACAGCAAGTTCGTGCCCGAGGAGGTGTTGCGCACCATCGCCAGGGAGAAGGTCAACGCCATCTCCCTGGTCGGCGACGCCATGCTGCGGCCGCTGATCGACGCGCTCGAGGGCCCGATGCGGGGAACGGACTGCTCGTCCGTGTTCAGCGTCTCCTCGTCCGGGGCCATCATGTCGGACACGGTGCGCCGGCAGTTCCGGGCACTGATGCCGAACGCGACGCTGCTCAACAACTTCGGCTCCTCCGAGTCCGGCTTCAACGGCACGGCGACGGAGGACTCGGGCCCCGAGCGCGGCTTCCGTGTCCGGGTCAACTCCCGCACCCGCGTGGTCGATCCGGCCACGAAGGAGGTGATCGCACCGGGCGAGATCGGCCGGGTCGCCCAGTGCGGCCACGTCCCCCTCGGCTACTACAACGACCCGGTGAAGACCGCCGAGACCTTCTTCGAGAAGGACGGCGAGCGCTGGGTCCTGCTCGGCGACATGGCGACGGTCGACGAGGCGGGCGTGGTCGTCGTGCTTGGCCGCGGCTCGCAGTGCATCAACACCGGCGGCGAGAAGGTGTACCCCGAGGAGGTCGAGCAGGCGCTGAAGGCCCATCCGGACGTGTACGACGCCCTGGTGGCCGGGGTGCCGGACGCGAGGTGGGGCGCCCGCGTGGCGGCGGTGGTCCAGGTGCGCCGGGGCGCCCCGCCCCTGTCGCTGGAGGAGATCCAGACTCACTGCCGCACCCGGCTGGCCGGATACAAGATCCCGCGCCGGCTGGTGCTCACCGAGTCCATCCGCCGCTCCCCGAGCGGGAAGGCGGACTACCGGTGGGCACGGGAGGCGGCGGTGGCGGAGAACTCCTGAACGCGATCCGCGGGCAAAACCCGTAGCCGGACTCTTGCCTGAGGGCCTCGATCCTGGATCATTGACCCCGAGGGAGATCGACCGAATGATCGGTCGTCCTTTTCGGCGTGATTCTGGTGAGGGAGGCCCTCGATGGCGGACACGGGGAACACGCTGGACGACGGCGAGCGCCTCACCGAGGACGCCCTGCGCACGCGGCAGCTGGAACGTCTGCGCGCCTCACTGCGTCACGCGTACTCCGGCGTGCCCTTCTACCGCGAGGCCTTCGACAAGGCCGGCGTCCACCCGGACGACTGCCGCGACCTCGGCGACCTGGCCCGCTTCCCCTTCACCGGCAAGGCCGACCTGCGCGCGCACTACCCGTACGGCATGTTCGCCGTCCCCAGGGAGCGCATCCGCCGCATCCACGCCTCCAGCGGCACCACGGGCCGCCCGACGGTGGTCGGCTACACGGACGCCGACCTGTCCATGTGGGCCGACCTGGTGGCCCGTTCGATCCGAGCGGCGGGCGGCAGGCCGGGCGACACGGTCCATGTGGCGTACGGCTACGGCCTGTTCACCGGCGGCCTAGGCGCACACTACGGAGCCGAACGCCTCGGCTGCACGGTGATCCCGGCCTCCGGCGGCATGACGTCCCGTCAGGTCCAGTTGATCCAGGACCTCGAGCCCCGGGTCGTCATGGTGACCCCGTCCTACATGCTGACCCTGCTGGACGAGTTCGAACGGCAGGGCGTCGATCCGCGCTCCACCTCGCTGCGGGTGGGGATCTTCGGCGCCGAGCCCTGGACCGAGCGGATGCGGCAGGAGATCGAGCAACGGTTCGCGATCGACGCGGTCGACATCTACGGACTGTCGGAGGTGATCGGTCCGGGGGTGGCGCAGGAATGCGTGGAGACCAAGGACGGGCTCCACATCTGGGAGGACCACTTCTATCCCGAGGTGGTCGACCCGATCACCGGCGAGGTCCTGCCGGACGGCGAGGAGGGCGAGTTGGTGTTCACCTCGCTCACCAAGGAGGCCATGCCGATCGTCCGGTACCGCACCCGGGACCTGACGCGGCTGCTGCCGGGCACGGCCCGCGTCTTCCGCCGCATGGCGAAGGTGACCGGCCGCAGCGACGACATGGTCATCCTGCGCGGCGTGAACCTCTTCCCCACCCAGATCGAGGAGATCGTGCTGCGCACTCCGGCCGTCGCGCCCCACTTCCAGCTCCGGCTGACCCGCGAAGGCCGCCTCGACGCCCTCACGATCCGCGCGGAGGCCCGCCGCGACGCCACGCCCGCCGACCGCGACACGGCCGCCCGGGCCATCGCGGCCGCGGTGAAGGACGGCATCGGCGTGTCCGCCGCCGTGGAGATCGTCGACCCCGAGACGCTGGAGCGGTCGGTGGGCAAGATCAGGCGGATCGTGGACCTGCGGCCCCGTGAGTGACGAGGTCCGCGCGGCTCACGAGCCGAACCGCTCGCGCAGCTCCCGCTTGAGGATCTTCCCGCTGGCGTTGCGCGGCAGCCCGTCGACGAAGAGCACCCGTTTGGGGACCTTGAACGACGGGAGCCTCCCCCGGACGTGCGCGACGAGCTCCTCCTCGGTCACCTCGCCGCGCGCGACCACCACCGCGGTCACCGCCTCGACCCACTTCTCGTCCGGCAGCCCGATCACGGCCGTCTCCGCGACGGCGTCGTGGGCGTAGAGGACGTCCTCGACCTGGCGTGAGGCGACCAGTACGCCACCGGTGTTGATGACGTCCTTCACCCGGTCGACGATCGTGAAGTAGCCGTGGGCGTCGCGCACGGCGAGGTCCCCGGAGCGGAACCAGCCGTCGCGGAAGGCCGCCGCGGTCTCCTCGGGCTTGTCCCAGTAGCCCTCGCACAGCTGCGGGGAGCGGTAGACGATCTCGCCGGGCGTCCCGTCGGGGACCTCCGTGCCGTCCTCGTCGACGACCCGGGCGTCCACGAACAGCACCGTGCGGCCGCAGGAGTCCAGGCGCCCCTTGTGCTCGTCGGGCGCGAGGACGGTGGCCAGCGGACCGATCTCGCTCTGCCCGAAGCAGTTGTAGAAGCCGAGCTTCGGCAGGCGTGCGCGCAGCCGCTCCAGGACGGGCACCGGCATGACCGACGCGCCGTAGTACGCCTTGCGCAGGCCGCTCAGGTCACGCTCGTCGAAGTCGGGGCGGCCCGCCAGGGCGATCCACACGGTCGGCGGCGCGAACAGGCTGTCGACGCGGTGCGCCTCGATCAGGTCGAGGAGACGGTCGCCGTCGGGGGCGTCCAGCACGAGGTTGGTGGCGCCGACCACCAGGTAGGGCAGCAGGAACACGTGCATCTGCGCCGAGTGGTACAGCGGCAGGGAGTGCGCGGGACGGTCGCCGGCGCTCAGGTCGAGGGCGGCGATGGCGCTCAGGTACTCGTGCACCAGGGCGCGGTGCGTCATCATCGCGCCCTTGGGCAGGGCCGTCGTGCCGGACGTGTAGAGCAGCTGCACCAGGTCCTCGGGGCGCGGCTCGGGGCCCTCGTACGGGTCGGCCGCGGGCAGCAGGGCCAGCAGCGAGTCGTCGGCGTCGCGCAGGGCCCGTGCGCGCACGCCGTCGGGGAGCCGGGCCGCGAGGTCGGGGTCGGCGAGGACCAGCGCGCAGCCCGACTGGCGCACGATGTACGCCAGGTCGTCGCCGGTCAGGTTCTGGTTCACGGGGACGTGGACCAGGCCGGCGCGGGCGCAGGCGAGGAAGGCGATGAGGTAGGCGTCGGAGTTGTGGCCGTAGGCGCCGACCCGGTCGCCGGGGGCGAGGCCCTCGCCGAGCAGGACGCTCGCCGCGCGCGAGACGGCCTCGTCGAGCTCCTCGTAGGTCCAGGTGCGGTCGCGGTACTCGATCGCGACGCGCGCCGGGGTGCGGCGGGCGCTGCGCCGCAGCACCCCGTCGACCGTGCTGCCGTGTCCGGGCGTCATGACCATGATCCTCGGGCGAGGGCCGGGGCAGGTCAAGTCGCCGTGACGGGGACGGGGCCGGTCGGGCCGTTCCCGGCACCGGCGGCGCGGGACCGGCCCGCCACGGGGCGCCGCCCGGCCCGTCACCGAACGGCCGGAACGAACCTTCACCGCGGGCGCAGGCACTGCCCGGCCCGAGCAGCCGGGCCAGGCCCGCGCCCGACGGGTCGGGCTTTGCCCAGGGGGCGGGCGGGCCCCCTCCCGACGGCCGGGTCCGGCCCCTCGCCCAGGGTGACCGGGACCGGGGCCTCGCCCGGCGGTCGGGGCGGGCCCCGTCGAGGGGGAGACGCCGTGCCGCGGCCGTCCGCGGTCATACCGGACGTGTCCGGCCCTCCCAGTACGGCTCGCGCAGCCGACGCTTGTACAGCTTGCCGTTGGGGTCGCGGGGCATCTCGGCGAGGAAGTCGATGCTCCTGGGCCGCTTGTAGCCGGCCAGCCGGTCGGCGCAGTGGTCGAGGAGGGCGGCGGCGAGGGCGGGTCCCGGCTCGTGGCCGGGCGCCGGCTCGACGACGGCCTTCACCTGCTCGCCCCAGTCGTCGTGCGGGATGCCGAAGACGGCGGCGTCGGCGACGGCCGGGTGGGCGAGCAGCGCGGACTCGATCTCGGCGGGGTAGATGTTGACGCCGCCGGAGATGATCATGTCGATCTTGCGGTCGCGGAGGAACAGGTAACCGTCCTCGTCGAGCACGCCGAGGTCGCCGACGGTGAAGAAGTCGCCGATGCGGTTCTTGCGGGTCTTGTCCTCGTCCTTGTGGTAGGCGAAGCCGCCGGTCGTCATCTTCATGTACACCGTGCCGAGTTCACCGGCCGGCAGCCGTTCGCCGTCGTCGTCGAAGACCGCCAGCTCGCTGATGGGCCACGCCTTTCCGACCGTGCCGGGCTTCTTCAGCCAGTCCCCCGCCGTGGCGAACGCGCCGCCGCCCTCGCTGGCCGCGTAGTACTCCTCGACGCAGTGGCCCCACCAATCGATCATCGCCCGTTTCACATGGTCGGGGCAGGGCGCGGCGCCGTGGATGGCGTGCCGCATGGACGACACGTCGTAGCGCGCCCGCACCTCCTCGGGAAGGGCGAGCAGCCGGTGGAACTGGGTGGGGACCATGTGGGTGTGGGTGCAGCGGTGGCGGTCGATCAGCCGGAGCATCTCCTCGGGCGTCCACTTGTCCATCAGGACCAGCCGGTGGCCGATGTGCAGGGACGCGCCCGCGAACTGGAGCACCGCCGTGTGGTAGAGCGGCGAGCAGACGAGATGCACGTTGTCGTCGAAGGGCTTGATGCCGAAGATGCCGAGGAAGCCGCCGAGGTACGCCTCCTCGGGCGGTTTGCCGGGCAGCGGCCGCCGGATGCCGCGCGGGCGGCCCGTCGTGCCCGACGTGTAGTTCATGACCCACCCGAGGGTGCGGTCGTCGGGCGGCGACTCGGGTTGTCCGGCGAGGAGTTCGGCGTACGGCCGGAACCCGTCGATCGCACCGACGGCGTACCGCTGACCGGCGGGCAGCGACGCCTCGTCGGCGGCGCGGCGGGCCTGGTCGGCGAACCGCTCGTGGGCCAGCAGCACCTTGGCGCCGGAGTCTGAGACGATCCAGGCGATCTCGGGACCCGTCAGGTGGTGGTTGACCGGGACCAGGTAGAACCCGGCCTGGCTGGCGGCGAGGTGGACGGTGAAGAACTCGGCCGAGTTGGGCAGGACGACGGCGAAGGCGTCGCCCCGTTCCAGCCCGGCGGCGCGCAGGCCGTGCACGAGCCGGTTGGCGGCGGCGTGCAGGCGTCCGGCGGTCCACTCCTCGCCGTCCGGGGCGATCAGGACGACGCGGTCGGGGTCCTGGGTCGCCTGGGCCCAGAATCCCGCGGGGGGCGTGCTGGTCACTGGCCGCTCCTTCCGGCGATGCGGTTGACGCGGTCGACGGCTTGTTCGAAACCGCGGGTGAGGTCGTCGAAGACCTCCTGCACACTGCGGACCTCGTTCATCCGGCCGACGATCTGACCGACCGGGGTGCCGAGCAGCGGGTCGACCTCGTACTTCTGGATCCGGGAGACGGCCTCGGCGACGAGCAGGCCCTGCAGGGGCATCGGGAGGGTGCCGGGGCCGTCCGGGCCGTCCCAGGCGTCGGTCCACTCGGTGCGCAGCTGGCGGGCGGGTTTGCCGGTCAGCGCGCGGGAGCGGACCGTGTCGCCGGAGCCCGCGGCGAGAAGCTTGCGGGTGAGGGCGGGCGAGTGCAGGTCGGCCTCCGCGGTGGTCAGCCAGAGCGACCCGAGCCAGACGCCCTGGGCGCCCAGCGCGAGGGCCGCGGCGATCTGCCGCCCGCTGCCGATGCCGCCCGCGGCGAGGACCGGCAGCGGGGCGACCGCGTCGACGGCCTCCGGCGTGAGCACCATGGAGGCGATCTCGCCGGTGTGGCCGCCCGCCTCGTACCCCTGGGCGACGACGATGTCGATGCCCGCGTCCCTGTGCTTGCGCGCGTGCCGGGCGCTGCCGGCGAGGGCGGCCACGAGGACGCCCCGCTCGTGGGCGCGCGCGACGACGTCGGCCGGCGGCGAGCCGAGCGCGTTGGCCAGCAGCCGGATCGGATAGTCGAAGGCGACGTCGAGCTGGCTGCGGGCGACCTGCTCCATCCAGCCGGTGATCCGCCACCCGGAGGCCTCGCCCTCGGCCAGCTCGGGCACCCCGTAGGCGGCGAGGGTGTCGCGCACGAACTTCCGGTGCCCCTCGGGGATCATCGCCTCGACGTCGGCCTCGGTCACCCCTTCGACCTTCTTGGCGGGCATGACGACGTCGAGCCCGTACGGCCGGCCGTCGACGTGCGCCTCGATCCAGTCGAGGTCGCGTTTGAGGTCGTCGGGGTCGGTGTAGCGGACCGCGCCGAGCACGCCGAAGCCGCCCGCGCGGCTGATGGCCGCGGCGACCGCGGGGAACGGCGTGAAGCCGAAGACGGCGTGCTCGACTCCCAGTTGTGTGCTCAGCTCCGTCTGCATGGGCGCAGGATGCCGCAGCTACGCGGACGACGGAAGAGGTTTTCTGATAGACCGTCAGATTCTTGCCGGCCGAGGTCTGCCCGGCCGGCCGATCGGATGCCCGAGCGGCGGCGGACCGCGTGCCGGATCAGATGCCCGGGCGGGGGCCCGGACCGGATGCCCGATCGGGTCCCGGACCGGATACCGGATCCGGCCACCGTCGTCAGACCCCGGTGTGCTCCTCGAGCACCGCCATGGCGGCGTTGTGCCCCGGCACGCCGCTCACGCCGCCGCCGCGCACCGCGCCGGCCCCGCACAGGAGCACGTTGGCGTGCGGTGTCGACACCCCCCAGCGCCCCGCGCCTTCCTGGGCGTGGGGCCAGCTCAGGTCGCGGTGGAAGATGTTGCCGCCGGGCAACCCGAGGTCCCGCTCCAGGTCGAGAGGGGTCCTCGCCTCGATGCAGGGGCGGCCGTCCGCGTCCGTGGCCAGGCAGTCCGCCAGGGGCTCGGCGAGGTGGGCGTCCAGCTGGGCGAGGGTCGAGCGCAGCAGCTCCTCGCGCACGGCGTCGTTGTCCCGCGCGAAGAGCCGGGCGGGCGTGTGCAGTCCGAACAGCGTCAGCGTCTGGTACCCCCGCTCGACGAGCTCCGGGCCGAGGATGCTCGGGTCGGTCAGGGAGTGGCAGTAGATCTCGGAGGGCGGGGCGGCGGGCAGTTCCCCGGCGGCGGCCTGGGCGTGCGCGGCGGCCAGCTGACGGTAGCCCTCGGCGATGTGGAAGGTGCCGGCGAACGCCTCGCGCGGGTCGACGGAGCTGTCCCGCAGCCTCGGCAGCCGCTCGAGCAGCATGTTCACCTTGAGCTGGGCGCCCTCGGCGGGGGCCGGCGGCGCGTCGCCGGTGAGGGCCGCGAGCGCCTGCGGCGAGGCGTTCACCAGGACGTGCCGGGCCACGGCGACGCCCTCGCCGTCGGCGGTGCGGTAGGCGACCTCCGCCGTACGGCCGTCCGTGTCGATCCGCACGGCCTCGTGGCCGGTGGCGAGGACCGCGCCCGCGTCGCGGGCGGCGGCGGCCAACGCGTCGGTGAGCGCGCCCATGCCGCCGACGGGGACGTCCCAGGAGCCGGTGCCTCCGCCGATCACGTGGTACAGGAAGCAGCGGTTCTGCTGCAGCGAGGGGTCGTGGGCGTCGGCGAAGGTGCCGATGAGGGCGTCGGTCAGGACCACGCCGCGCACCAGGTCGTCCGCGAAGCGCTCCTCGACGGCGACGCCGATGGGCTCCTCGAACAGGGTCCGCCAGGCCTCCTCGTCGTCGACGCGCCGGCGCAGCTCCTCGCGGGACGGCAGCGGCTCGGTGAGCGTGGGGAACACCCGCTGGGCGACCCGCCCGGTCATGGCGTAGAAGCGCTCCCAGGCCGCGTACTCGCGCTCACCGCCGGTCAGCCGCGCGAACGCCTCCTGCGTGCGGCGGGCGCCGCCGCCCACGAGCAGCCCGGTGGCCCGTCCGTCGCGCTCCACGGGCGTGTACGAGGAGATCGTGCGGCCCTGGACGCTAAAGCGGAGCCCGAGGTCCCGCACGATCTTCTGCGGCAGCAGGCTGACCAGGTAGGAGTAGCGCGAGAGCCGTGCGTCGACCCCGGCGAACGGCCGGGTGGAGACGGCGGCGCCCCCGGTGTGGTCCAGTCGCTCCAGCACCAGCACGGACCGTCCGGCGCGGGCCAGGTAGGCGGCGGCGACCAGGCCGTTGTGCCCGCCGCCGACGACGACTGCGTCGTAGACGCGGCGTCCCCGGCGATCCCGCCGCTCGTGATCGCCCTCGTGTCGCTGTGGTCCCCGGTGTCCCTCGTGTGCGGCCATGGTTCTTCGTAACACGTGCCGATCAAGGTCGGCCAGGGGGGAGCGGCGCCGGCCCGCGCGGGGCCGCGGTCCGGGAGCCGAAGAACAGCCCGGCGCGGGCCGCTCCCCTACGATCGTCATGGCCTCAAGTCCGTTGAAGCGCAAGCGCGTTGGATCGAGGGGGAGCCCATGACCGCCCAGACGCCCGCCACGCCCGCCACGCCTGCCACGCCTGCCACGCCTGCGGCCGAGCCCCGCAACTGCGCCGCACTGCTGGTCAACCGGCGCGGCCAGTACCTCCTGCATCTGCGGGACGCGCACAAACCGATCTGTGACGCGGGCCTGTGGTCACTGCCCGGCGGCGCGTGCGAGGGTGACGAGACGCTCGAGGAGGCCGTCGCCCGCGAGCTGCTGGAGGAGACGGGCCTGGTCCTCGAGGGGCTGACCCGGTACACGGTCGTCGACGGCATCCAGATCTTCCTGGGCGGCTGGGACGGCGATCCCTCGCGGCTGCCGGTCACCGAGGGCATCATGTTCGCCTTCTTCGACGCGGCGACCACCGCGCACCTGACGATGGCGCCGGGCGCCGCGCAGGTCATCGCCGGTCATCGGGCGGCCCCCGTCGCGCCGGCGCACCAGCCGCCCGTACGCCAGACCGTCCTCAACGCCGTCGGCGTCCACCTCTATCTGGAACGCGACGGCGAGATCCTCCTCGGACTGCGCCATCCCGACTCGCCCTTCGCGCCCCTGCACCACCACTTCCTGGCCGGGCACTGCGAGCAGGAGTCCGCGGTGGCGTGTCTCGTCCGTGAGGCGCGGGAAGAGGCCGGACTGGAGATCGCGGCGCGGGACGTCGAGCTCGCGCACGTCGTGCACGTCGCCGACTCGCCCGTCGCCCGACCGCGCCTGCAGCTCGTCTTCCGGGCCCGGCGCTGGGGCGGCGAACCGCGGCTGCTGGAGCCGGACAAGTGCATGAGCTGGGGCTGGTGGCCGCTGGACGCGCTGCCGGAGCCGATGGTCGCCTACGCGCGCACGGCTGTCGCCGGGATCCGCGCCGGGCGGCCGTACTCGGAGCTGGGCTGGGAGCCTCAGCCGGCCCCCGCGTGACGGCCGGCGCCGGCGGGCCGGTGCGCTCTCCTGGATTCCGGGCTGCTTCCCCGCCCCCGCCCCGTCCTCGGCCCGGCGGCGGGGCCGGGGGCGGCCGGGTTCACGGGGTCTGCGCGCCGTCCGGGGCCGGGACGCCCACGAGGGTCGGTCGGGGTATCCACTCGTCGGTCAGCGCCGCCCCGGCGTCCGGGCGCGCGCGCCGCGGTCCGGTGCTCACGGCCGGGTGGCCGACGGTCATGCCCCGGGTCCAGGACGGCAGGCGGGGGCCGCCTCCGTCCGCGGGACGGCGTTCGGTCGGCTTCGGCCCGGGCCGCGACGGCACGAGCGCGGTCGGGCGGCCCTGCGTGCCGCGGGACTCGGCGAGGCGCTGGACGATCTCGCGGGCGTCGTCGGGACGCTCGGCCGGCTGCTTGGCGAGCAGGTCGAGGATGATCCGGTCGAGGTGGGCCGGCAGGTCGGCGCGGTGCTCGCGCGGCGGCCGGGGCGGGGTGTCCCGGTGTCCGACGAGGATCGCCCAGGGGTCGTCCAGGTCGAACGGCGGGCGGCCGGTGGCGATCTCGTAGAGCACGCATCCCAGCGAGTACAGGTCGCTGCGCCGGTCGACCTCCTCCCCCGCGATCTGCTCCGGCGACATGTAGTGCGGGGTGCCCATGGCGATGCCGGTGCCGGTGAGCCTGGAGGTGAAGCCCACGTCGTGGCTGAGGCGGGCTATGCCGAAGTCGCAGATCTTCACGGTGCCGTCGCCGAGGCGCACGATGTTCGCCGGCTTCAGGTCGCGGTGCACGACGCCCTGCCGGTGGGTGTAGTCGAGGGCCGCGGCCACCTGGTCCGCGATGTCGACGACCTCCGGCACGGGCAGCGGCCGGCGTTCGCCGTCGTCCAGCATCTGGCACAGGTTGCGGCCGTCCAGGAGTTCCATGACAAGGAAGAGGACGCCGTCGTGGTCGCCGAAGTCGTGGACGACCGTCACCCCGCGGTGCTGGAGCCCGGCGGCCACCCGGCCCTCGCGCCGGAACCGCTCGCGCAGGACGCTTCCCGAGGACGGGTCGTGGTGCGGTCCGGCCGGTTTGAGGCACTTCACGGCGACCTGCCGGCCGAGGGACTCGTCGCGAGCCCGCCACACCTCGCCCATGCCGCCGCGTCCGATCCGGTCCAGCAGCCGGTACCGGCCCTGGATCAGCCTGCTCTCCGCCATGGTGTGCCGCCCCCGTCGCCTTCCTGCCCTCCCCCAGAGGGTTCAGTATGGCCGCCTATCGTCGCACCTTGTACGGCGCCGGTCGGCTTTCGGGGCCCAGTCTCGCCATCGCCCGCAGGATGTGTTTGGGCGGGAGCTGCCATCGCAGACGTGCGGGAACACAGCGCAGCGCGGCGCCCGTGGCGCGCAGCCGGCGGGTGACCACGGCGGGTTCGGGGGCCGGTCTGCCGTACAGCGCGTGGGCGTACGGCGGCAGCGAGGCGTACGCCAGGTTCGCGACGCGCCGCCACAGCACCTCGCGCGCCGGGACCAGCAGGGGATGGACGGGCGGCCGGCGCAGGAAGTCGTCGACCTCGCGGGCCTCCGCCCCCGCGGCGAGCTCGGGGAGGATCCGGTCGAAGTACGCCGCCATCTCCGCCCGGTCGCCGGGCGCCGTCTGCGGGTCGAGGCCCACCAGACGGGCGCTGACGCGGTGTTCGCGGAGGTAGCGGTCTGCGTCCGCGTCGGTGAGCGGATAGCCGGAGCGGCGCAGCACGTGCAGATACGAGTCGATCTCGGCGCAGTGCACCCACAGCAGCAGTGCGGGCTCGTCGACGCCGTACCGCTCCCCCGTCTCCGGGTCGGTCGCGGACAGCTTGCGGTGGATCCTGCGGACGCGGGCTCCTGCCTCCTCGGCCGCTTCGGACGTGCCGTACGCCGTGGTGCCGACGAAGTCGGCGGTCCGCATCAGCCGGCCCCAGGCGTCGCGCCGGAAGTCGGAGTTCTGGGTGACGCCGCGTACGGCCCGCGGGTGCAGCGCCTGGAGGTAGAGCGCGCGGATCCCGGCGACCCACATCATGGGATCGCCGTGCATCTGCCAGGTCACGCTGCGCGGAGTGAACAACCTCGGGTCGCCCGTCATGGCGGCAGTCTGACAGGAATCGCCGGCCGGCGGACGGCGTCCGGGGGGCCGGACCGTCCGCACGGGTCCACATGCGCCGCGGAGGGAACTGCGGTACTCCTCGAAGGGAGACAACGCCCCACGCCCGGCATGCCGACGATGTCGCACCAGGCCCCACGTCACTCGCTCACCGTCGCATCCGGCTTCGATCGAGACGGAGGCCGCCATGCAACAGGTCGTCACCGTGGGCCTCGACGGCTCACCCGCCAGCCTCTCCGCCGCCCGCTGGGCCGCCGACGAGGCAGAGAGGCGCAAGCTGACCCTGCGGCTGCTGCACGCCTGGCCCCTCCTGGCGCCGGAACCCGCGCGGCGGCCCTCCGAGATCGACCAGAACTACTGGGCGAAGCGTCTGGTCCACACCGCGCAGGCGGAGCTGCAGACCCGCCACCCGGGCCTGACCGTCGTCGGGAGCCTGATCGCCGAGGACGCCCACGACGCCCTGCTGCACGCGGCCTCGGAGGCCGAGATGCTGGTTCTGGGTTCACGGGGGATGGAAGCCGTCGAGAGCTACTTCATGGGCGAAGTGAGCCTGCCGGTCGTGGCTCGGGCCGGGCGGCCCGTGGTCCTCGTCCGCGCGCGGCCGGCGGACGACGACCTCGCTCCCGCCCCGCCCGGCCGCGTGGTCGTGGCGCTGAAACTGCACACTCCGGGGGACGGACTGCTCGACTTCGCCTTCCACACCGCCGCGGCCCGGGGTGCTCCCCTCGTGGCCCTGCACAGCCGCAGCGTGCCGCTCCACGCACGGATGCCGTGGGGCGCCGACCACACCGTCACCGAGGAGATGACCAAGGACGCGCGCAAGGCGCTGAGCGACGCTCTTCGCCCCTGGCAGGAGAAGTACCCGCAGGTGGAGGTTGCCGAGAGCGTCCGGCTCGCGAGTCCGGCCAAGGCGGTCGTGCGGGCCGCCGAGGACGCGGCCCTGCTGGTCGTGGGCAGACGCGCACACCGGCGCGGCACGGGGCACCATCTCGGACCGATCGCCCAGGCCGCCGTCCATCACGGACGCTGCCCCGTCGCCGTCGTCCCCCATGACTGAGCCGGCCCGGGCGGTGTGAGCACACGGGTGGCCGGCAGCCCCCGCGAATGGGCCGCTCGGCCCTACTCCCCCGCCCCGGGCGGGGAGACGATGGGCGAATGTTCCATGACGACGGCTTTCGCGGACTCGACCGGCAGGAGTGCCTGCGTCTGCTCCGGCACGTGCCGGTCGGCCGTGTCGTCTACACCCGGCACGCGCTGCCCGCGGTCCTTCCGGTGAACTTCTCCCTGGACGCGGACGCCTCCGTGGTGCTGTGCACGGCACGGGGCTCGGACCTGGTCCGCGCCATCGACGGCGTCGTGGTCGCGTTCGAGGCGGACGACTTCGACGTCGAGACCCGGTGCGCCTGGAGTGTGACGGTCACCGGACGGGCGACCGTGGTGACCGAGCCCGCGGAACATGTCCGGCTGTCCCGGTCCGGCCCCCGCTCGTGGGTGCCGGTACAGGACCCGGTCTTCGTACGGATCGAACCAGGGATGATCTCCGGACGCGAACTGGGGGGCGGACTGCCGCTCCGCCGCCTGCCCGCCTGAGCACGGCCCGGCACGGCCGCGTGGTGTTCGGAGGCCGTGCCCGCGGCCGCGTGCCCGCCGGGACCGTGTGTCGGGTGTCAGACCACGGCGAGCCGCTCCACCAGCAGCTCCACCCTGTGTGCGGCGTCCTCCGGCAGCAGCCGTCCCGCCCGGCCCAGGGTCGCGAGGCCGTGCAGGGACGCCCAGAACACCTCGGTGAACAACCCCGGGGCGACGCCGTCCCCGGCGACCTCGGCCAGGCTCTCCAGCAGCGCGGCGAAGGCGTCCTTGAGAGGTTCCGGGGTGTCCTCGCGCGCGTACGGCAGGCCGCCGTCGAGCTGGAAGAGGGCGTCGTAGACCGCCGGGTTGGCCGCGGCGAAGTCGAGGTAGGCGCGGGCGAGAGCGGCGACCCGCCCGCGCGGGCCGTCCGCGGCGCAGGTCGCGGCGCGCACCGCCGCGGCCAGCTCGACGGCGCCCTGCAGGGCGACGGCGCCGATGATCTCCCGCTTGCCGCGGAAGTGGCTGTAGAGCACGGGCTGGCTGTACTCGATGCGCTCGGCGAGCCGGCGGGTGGTGACCGCGTCCCAGCCCTGTTCCTCGGCGAGTTCACGGGCCGTCGCCACGATGAGGCGCTCGCGCTCCGCCCTCTCGCGCTGCTTGCGTTCCTGTACCGACATGATTCGATCCTAGCACCGCTAGACAGACGAGCGGCAGCAGTACTAGCGTTGCCTCATCAGCTAGCAACGCTAGAACAGAGGAGAGGCACCATGCTCGACGCACTCGAGATCGTCACCACCGTGTCCTTCGGCGTGATGGTGGGGGTGGAGTTCTCCGTCGCCTTCGTCATGAACCCGATCTTCAACGCCCTCCCGGAGGACAGCGGCCAACTCGGCCGCGCCCACGGGGGCCGCATGCTCGGCGCCGTGATGCCGGTCTGGTACCTCGCTTCGCTCGCCCTCGTCGCGGTCTGGGCCCTCGCCGGACGCCACCACCCCGGCGCCGGCCTCGTGGTCACCGCCGGCGCGCTGCTGATCCTCAGCGTGATCATGTCGCTGCTGCTGCTCGTCCCGATCAACAACCGGAACAAGACGTGGACCCCGGAGAACCGGCCCGCCGACTGGAAGGAGCAGACGGACCGCTGGAACCGCTACCACTACGCCCGCGTAGCCGTCCTCATCGCCGCGCTCGCCCTGCTCGTCGCCGCCCTCACCTGAGCCCGCGTGCCGTGTCGTCGGCCCCGGGGGGAGAACTGCGGCGGATCACCGTGAAGCGGGTCGAGGGCGCCCCCGGCGCACCGGACGGAGAGGTCTCCGGCCTGTTGCACGACCGTCCGTGAAGGGGACGAACTGCTGCCGTCCGCGCCGTTCGGCGATGTGTTCCTCGACGACCCGGTGGACGCGGCCATCCCCGCCGTGCTGGTCTCGGCGGGCATCGGCGGCGCCCCCCATGACCGGCGTCCTGGCCCACCTCGCCGCGCTGCGCTCGACCCGCCCGGTCCTGGTCCCGCACGCAGACCGCTCCCCCGCCGACCACGCCCTGCGCACCGAGACGCGCGACCTCGTCCGGCAACTGCCGGACGCCCGGGCGGTCTTGTGGTACGAGCGACCCGGCCCGGACGAGCCCGACGGACGCACCGGCCTGATGAACGTGAGCGAGACGCGGATTCCCGGGGACGCGACGGTGTTCCTGTGCGGCCCGCTGCCCTTCATGCGGGAGGTACGCGGACAGGTGCCCGGCGCCGGGGTCCCGCGCGAAGCATCCGCCACGAGGTCTTCGGACCCGATCTGTGGCTGGCCGACTCCGCCGCCTGAACAGCGAGGTGCGCATCGCGCGCATCCGCCCACCGCGCCGGCGAACCGCCGGCGACGCGGTTCGTCAGCCGCCCAGTGGAACTCCGGTCGTCAGCGCGGCCGTCACGGGATGTGCGGGCGAGCTGAACAGCTGTGCCGTGGGACCCGACTCGACCACGTGCCCCTCGGACATCACGACCAGCGCGTCCGTCCGGTCGGCGACGAGGCGCAGGTCGTGGCTGACGAGGACCAGCGACAGGTCGCGCTGCTCGCGCAGGGCGGCCAGCAGGTCCATGACGGCGACTGCGGTGTCCGCGTCGAGGGCGGATGTGATCTCGTCGCAGAACAGCACGTCCGGGTCGGACGCCAGGGCGCGGGCGATGGCGGCGCGCTGGCGCTGGCCGCCGGACAGTTCGTGCGGGTAGCGGTCGGCGGAGGCGGCCGGCAGGCCGACGCTCTCCAGCAGCTCCAGGACGCGCTCGGGGGCCCGTGCCCGGTCGGCCCTGCGGTGCAGCAGAAGGGGGCGGCACAGCGTGGCGCCGATCGTGCGGCTCGGGTTGAGCGTGGCCAGCGGGTCCTGCGGGACGAACTGCAGGCGGCGGCGCTGTTCCCGGGACCGGCCGTGCGCGGCGGGCGCGAGCCGGGCGCCGTCCAGGGCGACGGTGCCCGTGGTGGGGCGGTGGAGGCCGATCAGGGTGCGCAGCAGGGTCGTCTTCCCGGAGCCGGAGGCGCCGACGACGCCGACGCTGCCGCCGGCGGGGACGGTGAGGTCGACACCGTGGAGGACGGGGGTACGGCGGCCCCGGTGGCCGTGCGCCGCGTGCAGCCCGGACCCGGTGAGCACGGCGGGGCCGGCGACGACAGCGCGGGGCACGGGGCGCCGCACCTGCGGGGTACGGCGGCCGCTCAGGTCGACGACGTCGTCGGCGAGCCGGCCGACCAGGTCGGTGTCGTGGCAGGACAGTGCGACGGCGAGCCGGTGGTTCTCGGCGAGATGCCGCAGCAGTTCGGCGATCTCGTCGCGCAGCGCCGGGTCGAGCCCGGCGGTGGGCTCGTCGAGAAGGAGGACGGCGGGGCGGCGGGCCAGGGCCCGGGCGAGTCCCACGCGCCGCTGCTGGCCCCCGGACAGCGCGCCGACACGGCGGTCCGCGAGCCCCCCGTCGACGGGCAGCCGTACTTCGGCGAGCAGGGCCTGGATCGCCTCGGCCGTGCGGTCGACGGCGACTTCGGCAAGCAGTCGACGCACCTTCATCCGCGGGTTCAGGCCGGTGCCGGGGTCCTGGCCGACGTAGGCGAGGTGGTGGCGGCGCAGGGTGCGCAGGTCTGCCGGCGGCAGCGTGAGTGGGTCCCGGCCGAGGACGGCGACTGTTCCGGCACTGTGGCGGGCCCCGGGCGGCAGGGCGCCCGCCACGGCCCGCAGCAGCGTGGTCTTGCCGCAGCCGGACGGTCCCGTGACTGCGGTGACGCGACCGGGGCGTATCGCGAGGTCGGCGCCGTCCAGCAGGAGGCGGCCGTCCGGTGCGGCGACGGTCAGGCCGGTGACCCGGACGGCGTGCTCCCCGTCCGCCGCCTGGCCGTTCGGGTACCAGTGGGGCATGTGGTTCACAGCGTGGGCACCGCCTTCCGGCCGGTTGCGGGGACGAGGGCGGCGGCGGCCAGGTTGACGCTCATGGCGAGCAGGCCGACGGCGATGCTGGGGGCGAGGACGGCCCAGGGGTTGAGGAGGACGCCGCCGGAGTTCTCCCGGATCATCAGCGCCCAGTCGGCGGCGGGCGGTTGGGGCCCGACCTGGAGGAAGCCGGCGGTGGCGACGAGGTAGACGGCGGCGACGAAGCGCAGTCCGAACAGCGCGAGCAGGGTGGCCCGCAGATTGGGCAGCACCTCCCGGACGACGACGTACCACAGCCGTTCGCCGCCGACGGCGGCCGCCTCCACGTACCCCGAAGCGGCCACCGGCGCGGCCGCGCCCGCGACCAGCCGCACCGCGTACGGCACGCCGAGGACGACCGCGGCGGTGACGACGGCGAGCCGTCCGCCGTCCGGCCAGGACAGGGTGACCAGCAGGATGCCGAGCACGGCGGGCAGCAGCATGAGCACGTCTGCGGCGCGTTCGACGATCCGTCCGACGGCCGGGCGCAGGGCGCTGATCGCGCCGAGCAGGGCGGCGATCCCGGTGACGAGGACGGCGACGAGCAGGGAGGTGACGACGAGTTCGCGTCCTCCGGCGAGGACGCGGCTGACCACGTCCCGGCCCAGCTGGTCGCCGCCGAAAGGGGCGTCGCCGCCGGGCTCGGCGTACGGGGCGGCGACGGGGGCGTCGATGGCGTGCGGGGCGAGCCAGGGGCCGGCCAGGGCAAGGGCGGTGAGCAGCAGGGCCGGGAGCACCCGCAAGGCCGGACGGCGGCGCATCGGAAGGCGGCGCGCGGGGGCGGCGGGACGCTCGGTGGACGTGGAGAGGGTCATGTCCGGCCTCCGGAGGCCCAGGCGCGTACGAGGTCGGCGAGCAGCAGGACTGTGGTGATGACGGCTCCGGTCACGGCGACGACGCCCGCGATGAGGGGGCTGTCCCGGTCGGTGACCGCTCCGGCGAGCACCGAGCCGATGCCGGGGTAGTTGAAGACGGTCTCCACGACGACCGCTCCGCCCAGCAGCATGCCCGTGGAGGTGGCGATCCCGGCCGCGATGGTCGGCAGCGCGCCGGGCAGCAGATGGTGGGTGAAGATCCGGTGCCGGGGCAGTCCGTCGAGCACTGCGGTCTCGATGTGCGGCGCCCTGGCCTCGTCGGCGAGCGCGGCCCGCACGATCCGGACGTTCCAGCCGATCTGCGGGATGGCCAGCGCGAGCACCGGCAGCACGAGCATCTGCCAGGAGGCGGGCGAGCCGTCCGCGTCGGTGAGGGTGACGGCGGGCAGCCAGTCGGTCCACAGGGCGAAGACCAGGACCAGGGCCACCGCGACGACGAACTCCGGCAGCGCGAGCACCCCGGTGGCGCTCGCCGAAACGGCCCGGTCGGTCCTCCCTCCGGGCCTGGCCGCCGCCCAGCAGCCGAGCGTGACGGAGGCGACCAGGGTCACCAGCAGCGCGAGCCCGCCGAGCAGCAGGGTGTTGGGAAAGGGACGGGAGAGCAGGTCGGCGACGGGCTCGCCGCGCGCGGAGACGCCGAGGTCGCCGGTGGGCAGGCCGGTCATCCACTCCCGGAAGCGCTCCAGCACCGGCCGGTCCAGGCCGAGCAGACGGCGTCGCGCGGCGAGGTCGGCCGCGCTCTCCCCGCGCTCGGAGGTGGCGGTGGCCGCATCGCCCGGCAGCAGCTGAACGGCGGTGAAGACGAACGCGAGCAGCACGGCGAGCATCAGGGCCCGGCGCGCGAGCAACCCGGCCACGCGCAGCAGGAGGCGTACGACGGCCGGGGCCTGCCGGGGCTCGCCGTCCCCGGCCGGCCCGCGCCGCACCGCCTCGATCAGCGAGTCAGCCATGCCGTCTGAAGCTGGACGCGTCCGTACCCGGGCAGGGTCGGCAGGCCGCGCACCGCGGCGGCGGCGAGGTCGATGCCGTCGGCCATGCCCCACAGCAGGTAGCCGGACTCGTCGTACTCGATCCGCTGGAGCTCGTGCAGCACCTTCGCGCGCTCCGCCGCGTCCTTGGTCGCCATGGCCTTCCTGTAGGCGGCGTCGAACTCCTTGCTCTTCCAACCGGCCTCGTTCTGGCCGGAGTCGGACACCATCGTCTTGCTGGCGAAGAACACCACCGAGTCGTTGGTGCCCCAGTAGGTGGTGTAGAGGTCGCCCTTGAGCCAGGTCTTCTCCCAGAAGGCGGCCGACTCCTGCTTGACCACCTCGACCTTCACCCCGGCCTCACGAACCTGGGAGGCGAACAGGGTCGCGGCCTCGGCGAGGCCCGAGACGTCCTCGGTGGTCAGCAGCCTGTAGGTCTTCGACAGGTCGAAACCGGCCTCCTTCAGCAGCGACTTGGCCTTGGCGAGATCCCGCTCGCGCTGCGGGATGTCCTTGGCGTAGGCGGGGTCGCCGGTGCCGAGGATGTCGTTGGCGACCGTGCCGTAGCCGGACAGCACCTGCTTGACCATGGCCTCGCGGTCCACGGCCAGCCGCAGCGCCTCCCGCACCTTCGCGTCCGCGAACGGCCCGTCGGCGGTACGCATGACGATCGGCATCGCCATGTCGTTGGGCCGCCGCACGATCTGGACGTCCCCGCGCTTCTCGGCCGTGCGGGCCGCCACCGCGCCGACGTTGGAGGCGACGTCGATCTGCCCGGCGAGCAGCGCGTTCGCCATCGCCTGCGGGCTCTCGAAGATCTTGACCTCGATGGCGTCGAGGAGAACGTCACCGCCGTACCAGTCCTCGTTGCGCACCAGACGGGCGTTGCCGGAGCGGAACCAGTCCAGCTTGAACGGGCCCGTGCCGGGCGCCTTGCCGAGGTCCTTCTCCGCCGTGTCCTTCTTCAGCACGAACGTCGTCAGGCGCGTCAGCTGCGGCAGTTCGGCGTTGGCGTAGTCGGACACCAGGACCACGGCGTCACCCTCGGCCTTGATGTTCTCCGGCTTGACGCCCGGCAGACGGGAGGCGCCCGAAGGGGTGTTGCGCAGCCGCTTCAGCGACCAGACGACGTCTTCGGCGGTGACCGGGGTGCCGTCGTGGAACTTCGCTCCCTCGGCAAGGGTGAAGGTCCAGGTCCTGAGGTCGGCAGACGCCTTCCAGGAGGCCGCGAGTCGGGGCACGGTGTTGGGCTCGGCGCCCGGGACCGTGAGGGTGTCGTGCACGAGGGAGATGATCAGGTAGTCGCTCTCGTTGGCCTGGGTGCCGTGCGGATCACGGGTGATGGCCGAGGCGCGACCGAGTGCGCCGACCCGCAGGGTTCCGCCCTTGCGGGGCTTCCCGCTCTCCTTCGTCGGCGACTTGGACGAGGTCTCGTCACCGCCGCCGCACGCGGTCAGGACGGCGGCCGCGCCCATCCCGCCGCCGACCCGCAGCACTTGGCGCCTGTTCCAGTTCACGTACGACCTCGTTCCACTCACACGGAGATTGCTTAGGTGTGCCTATCCTAAGAAGATCTCTCTGCGCAAGCCGTGTGCGACAGATCGCCTTTTCCTGACGGAGCGTCAAACCGGTGCAGTGGAGCGCATGGTGGCGCGAGAGGGGTGCCGCCGGCCCGACGGGGGCATGAGTTTCCAGTAAGGATTGCCTTACCTAATCTCGGCTGATAGTTTCCTGCCGCCGAGGCACAGCACCTGCACAGGAAAGCGTTTTCGCCGCAGCGCACCTCACCCGCACCCGGAACGGATGACTCAGCCATGCCCACGGGAGCCGCACCCATCCGGCAGCTCGACGCCCACGCCGTCGACGAGCTGGCCGGCACAGCCCAGAAGATCCTCGCCGACTTCGGCAGCTCGGCCGCGCGGCCCGAACTGCTCCGCCGAGTCGCCGCGTCCGCCGCCCGGCTCGGCGACGCCATCCGCCGCCACTGCCGCCCGGTCGACGCCGACGACGGTCTGTTCGTCCTGCGTGGCCTGCCGATCGACGACGGCGGAATCGGCCCGACCCCCGCCGGCTGGGCCACCGCGGGCGACTGCGCGGCCGAGTGGGACGTGATCCTGCTCCTGCTCGCCACCGCCATGGGTCACCCGATCGCCTGGGAGGGCCAGCAGGAGGGCCGGTTCGTGCACAACATCGTGCCCTCGCCCGGCCACGAGATCGAGCAGACCGGCGCGAGCAGCACCGTGCTGCTCAGCCCGCACACCGAGGACGCCTTCCACCCCGGCCGAGCCCACCTGCTGCTGCTCGCCTGCATGCGCAACCACGACGCCGTCGCCACCACCGCCGCCGGCATCCGCAAGGTCCGGCTCGGCGCGGACGACGTCGCGCTGCTGTCCCGGCCGGTGCTGCCCATCCTCCCCGACGACGCCTACGCCGAGGCGCAGTCGTTCGCGGGAGAGCCGCCGAAGGTCCCCGTCCTGTGGCAGACCGCCGACGGACCGACCCTGCGCTACGACCCCGCCTACACCCCGCTCGACGAGGCGCCCGCCGACTACCGCGCCGCCTACGGCCGGCTGACCGCCGAGCTGGAACGGGTGTCGGTCGCCGTCGCCCTGGAGCCCGGTGACGTCCTGGTCGTCGACAACGACCAGACCGTGCACGGCCGGGTGCCGTTCAAGGCCCGCTACGACGGCACCGACCGCTGGCTCAAGCGCGCCTCGGTTCGCGTGCCCGGCCGCCGCAGCCGTCCGCTGGCCGAGGCGGACGAACACGGCTACGGCCAGGCCGCCCTCGTGGCCCATCTCTGATCCCCGTCATCCCCCCTCGTACGAAGGGACCAGCCGTGACCGGCACCCCCGCACCCACGGACGACACCCCGTCCGGCATATCCGCGGACGGCAAGAGCCTGCGCATCCTCAGCACCAGCGACATCGCGGGCCTGGACATCTCCCTCGCCGACGTCGTCGGCGTGGTCGAGCAGGCGTACCGCACCCTGGCCGACGGCAAGTCGGCCAACCCGCGCAAACTCACCGTGAAGCCCGAGGACGGCCACTCCGTCTCGTACGCCATGCTGGGCCGCGACGGCGTCCGCGAGGTCGTCGCCGTCAAGACGTCGTACAAGCACGGCCTGGACAAGTCGCGCGACGAGCAGCACTACTACACGACCCTCACCCTCTACGACGACGTCACCGGACTGCCGGTCGCGATGATGGACTGCGGCCGAATCGGCTCGCTGCGCACGCCGGCCGTGTCCGCTCTCCTCGCCCGTCGGCTGGCGGCACCCGGAAGCCGCAGCGCGCTGGTCATCGGCACCGGGACCCAGGGCCGGCTGGCCCTGCCGTTCCTGCTCACCACCCTGCCGGACCTGGACCGGCTCATGGTCTACGGCACCCATCCCGACGGTCTCGCCGCGGTCCGCGCACAACTGCACCACCACTTCCCCGGCAGGGAGGTGGAGGTCGTCCAGGACGCCCGGGCAGCCGCGGCCGAGGCCGACGTGGTGGTCGCCACCGCCGGACAGCACACGCCCGCCTCGGTGGAGGCGGACGACCTGAAGCCCGGCGCCCTGTCGATCCTCGTCGGCCACGGCATCGCCCCCTCCACGCTCCACCGGGCGGACCGGGTCATCGCCACCAGCGAGGCGCAGATGAAGGTCACCGGCACCGACATGGCCGACGCCGACGGCGACTTCCCGCCCGTGGACGCGGAGTTCCCCGACGTCGTGGCGGGCCGGGCGCAGGGCCGGCGCTCGGCCGAGGAGCGGATCTTCGCCTACAACAGCGGCCTGGTCGTCACCGACATCGCCCTCGGGCACCGGTTCGCGCAGCTGGCCGTCGAACAGGGCCTGGGGACCCGGGTGTCGCTGTGGAAGTGACGCACACCGCCACGGCCGCCCCGCAGCTGCCCGCCCACCCGGACCCACAGCTCGATGCGATCCTGGGCAGCGGGCTGCCCCACGAATTGTCGTACGCGATCGGTGGCCCGTTCCACCTGCTCCTGCCCGACCGCTTCGACGCCAACGTGGCCGCCTTCCGGCAGGCCCTGCGCGAGGCCGGTGTCGAGGGCCGCGTGTACTACGCGAAGAAGGCCAACAAGGCCGCCGTCTGGCTGGAGCACGCCGCCCTGTCCGGCACCGGCGTGGACGTGGCCAGCCTCGGCGAGCTGCGGGACGCCCTCGGCCACGGTGTACGCGGCGAGCACGTCGTGGTCACCGGGCCGGCCAAGGCCGAGGACCTGCTGCGGGTGGCCGTCCTGCACGACGCCCTCGTCGCCGTGGACGCGCTCGACGAGCTGGAGCGCGTCCTGGCGCAGGCGCGGGCGGTCGCCCGCCCGGCGCGCGTGCTGCTGCGGCGGCTGCCGCCGGCCCAGCCGCACAGCCGCTTCGGACTGGACGACGGCGAACTGGAGGCGGCCCTCACCCGGTGCGCGCAGGCCGCGGATGCCGTCGTGATGGAGGGCTTCTCCTTCCACCTGTCCGGCTACGCCACCGAGCCGCGCGCCCGACTGGCCGGTGAACTGGTCGACTTGTGCCTCAAGGCGCGCGCTCTGGGGTTGCGGGCGGACCGGATCAGCATCGGCGGCGGGTTCGCCGTCGACTACGCCGACGCCGGGCACTGGGAACGCTTCCTGGCCGAGCAGCGGCCCGAGCACTACCACGCGGGGAAGTCCTTCGACCCGGCGGACTTCTACCCGTACCACTCGCCCGTGGCGGGCGCGGACGCCCTGCGGGCCGTCCTCGGGGCGCACGGTCTGGCCGAGCGGCTGCGCGAGGCCGGGGTGAAGCTCCTGCTGGAGCCCGGACGGGCGTTGTTGGACCGGGCCGGGTGCACGGTGTTCCGCGTGCAGGGCGTGAAGGACCGCAACGGCTACGGCATCGTCACCGTGGACGGCACCAGCCTCAGCCTGTCCGAGCAGTGGTTCGACAGCGAGTACCTGCCGGATCCGGTGCTGCTGCCCGCGCCCTCTCGTCCGGCGGGGGACGAGCCGTACGCGGCCTGCGTCGGCGGCGCCACCTGCCTGGAGTCCGACATGGTCACCTGGCGCAAGGTGCGCCTCCCCGGCCGCCCGGCCATCGGCGACCTGCTCGTCTACCCCAACACCGCCGGCTACCAGATGGACTCCAACGAGTCCCCCTTCCACGAACTTCCGCTCCCCCCGAAGGTCGTCCTCGACAACGCCGGCGGCACGACCCGCTGGCGGTTCGACCGCCATCCACTCGCCTGACTCTCCTCCCCGAAACCTGGAGCCATCCGATGGACAAGGCGCTTTCGCGTCCCGCCGTGGTCAAGCGGGTCTCCGACCTGATCGGCCACACCCCGCTCTTCGAGCTGTGCCGTACCGCCACCGGCAGCCGACTGCTGCTCAAGCTCGAGCAGTTCAACCCCACCGGCACCGCGAAGATCCGCATGGCCCGGCAGATGGTCCTCGACGCCGAGGACCGCGGCCTGCTGCGCCCCGGCGGCCGGATCGTCGAGTCCACCTCCGGCAACACCGGCCTGGGTCTCGCCGTCATCGCGGCCGAGCGCGGCTACACCTTCACCGCGGTCGTCGATCATCACGCCGCCGCCGACAAACTGCGCGGCATGAAGGCCCTGGGCGCCGAACTCGTCTACATCGCCGAGGAGGGCGACGAGGAGCTGGCCACGGCCGCCCGCGAGGAGTTCGCCGAGAAGCTGGCCGCCGAGAGCGACAACGCCTACTTCACCGAACAGCACAACAACCCGGCCAACGGCGACGGTTACCGGGCTGTGGCGCACGAACTGCACGCCGCCCTGGAAGGCCGCGTCGACATACTGATCGGCGCCGTGGGGACCGGCGGCGGACTCTTCGGAACCGGCGGCGAACTGCGCAGGACCGTGCCCGGGGTGCGGATCGTCGGGGTCGAGCCCAAGGGGTCGATCGCCTTCGGCCCGCCCGCCCACGACTACTACCAGTCCGGCACCGGCACCCCCGAGGGCGCCACCATCGGCGCCATGGTCGACTACGACCTGCTGGACCGGGGTGCCAAGGTCGGCGACGTCGAGGCGTTCGCCGCGGCACGAGTCCTGGCCCGCCGTCTGGGCCTCCTCGTCGGCGGCTCCGCGGGCGGTGTCGTCTACGAGGCGCTGACCCTGATGTCCTCCCTGGCACCGGGCACGACTATGGTCGCGCTGGTCAACGACGGAGGCGAGAAGTACATGGACACCGTCTTCAACGACGACTGGATGAACGAGCACGACCTCATGGACCCGGCCGTCGAGCGCGAGATCGACGAGCTGCTGACCGCACTCCGCGAGAACTGACACCGATGCCGACACCGCTCACCACCCTGCTCCGCGACAGCCGCGCCCTGGCGACCCTGGCCGTCCCGCTCGCCCTGACCCAGCTCGCCCAGGTCGCGCTCACCACCACCGACACGGTGATGATGGGACTGATGGGCGCCGAAGCCCTGGCAGGCGGCGGCCTGGCGCTGGTCGTCTTCAACCAGCTGCGCACCATGGGCGTCGGCATGGTCACGGCGGTCGGCAACCAGGTCTCCGCCGCCTCCGCCCGGGCCGACGAGGACGACGAACTCACCGACGCGGCGACCGAGGAGGTCCGCGACGTCGTCCGCGCCGCTCTCGCACTGGCCACACTGTCCGGCATCCTCGGCGCGGTCGTCATCCTGATCCTGGGGCAGGCCGTCGCCTTCCTCGGTCAGGACCCCGAGGTCGTCGACACGGCCTGGCCGGTCCTGGTCACGCTCGCACCGGGCCTCGTCCCCTGCCTGTGGTTCCAGACGATCCGTCAGTTCACGGTCGGCATGCGCCGGCCCCAGGCCCTGCTCCGGATCACCATCGCCTCGGTCGCCGTCAACACGGCCCTCAACTGGAGCCTGATCCACGGCACCTGGATCCTGCCGGAACTGGGCCTGCCCGGCATCGGCGTCTCCACCTCGCTCGTGTATGCCCTGACCTGCCTGGCCCTGTACGTCTCCGCGCGCCGCGACCCCCGGCTCGCCCCGCTGCTGGACATCCGCATCTGGCAGGCCGGCCCGGCCACCCTGCGCAGGCTCACCGGTCTCGGCCTGCCCATCGCCGCCACCTACGGCTCCGAGGCCGGGTTCTTCTCCGTCGTCGCCCTGCTGATCGGCACCTTCGGCAGCGCCGCCCTGGCCGCCCACACCGCCGTCAACCAACTGATCTACATCGTCTTCCAGATAGCCGTCGGCCTGTCCCACGCAGCGTCCCTCAACGTCAGCCGCGAACTCGCCCTGGACCGGATCGCCGCGGCCCGCCGTATCAAGAACACGGCACTGGCCTGCGCGGCAGCCGTGATGGCGGTGGTCGGCGTCGTCTACCTCACCGTCCCCGGCCTGGTCCTGCGCCCCTTCCTCGACCCGTCGGGCCACGACGGGGCGAGCGCGACGGACATCGCCACGAACCTTCTGCTGGTCGCGGCCGTCCTGCAGTTCTTCGACTGCGCCCAGAACATCGGCGTCGGGCTGCTGCGCGGACTCGACGACACCAAAAGCGGCTTCCGCATCACCCTCGTCGGCTACTGGCTGATCGGCCTGCCCGCCGCCTGGCTCCTCGGCCACCTCGCCGACCTGGAGACCCTCGGCGTCTGGCTCGGCCTCCTCACCGGCCTCGCCGCCACCGCCCTGCTCCTGCTGCGCCGCTACAACCGGTCCCTGACCCATCGCACGGCCGAACAGCCGGCCGTCGCCTGACCCCTCTCCGACTGCGGCGGGCGGCGGGCAGCCATGTCCTGCGGATCCACGGCACCCCACCGGCCGCTCCGGGCGGGCCCTCCCTCCTCCGGGGCCTCAACCGCGGCGCCACCGCTCGATGCGCTCCGCCCAGGCCCGATCGTCCGTGGTCTCCAGGAAGCCGCGGTGGTCGACGAGCAGGTACACCTCGCCGGCCGATGCGTGGGCGGTGTTGAGGATGAGGGGTCGGCCCGCGTTCAGCAGGCCTCCGAGGAAGCGGCCGTAGACGTGGGTGAAGCGGGTCGCCACCGCGGTGACGTCCGCGCGGGTGAGGGTGAGATCGCCGGTGTCGGACCAGCCGGTGAGCACGAGCAGGCCGGGGTGCAGGATGATCCGGCCGCGGCGCTGGAAGAGGGTCTTCTGGCTGATGCCGGCGGTGATCTTCGCCGCTGCTCGCTTCTCGCTCAACTCGTGGGCGGTGGCGCCGATGTAGTCCGCCTCGGCGAGCGGAGTGCCGAGCTCGTTCATGGGGATCCTCCGGAGGGGTTCGTTCGTACGGTCCGCGGGAGAGGTGCGGAAGACGGGCGTCAGGAGTCGTGCGACCAGAAGGCACAGCGGTGTTCGGCCGCCGCGTCCACACCGGAGAGCGTGTTCCGCGCCAGCCGCCGGGTGTACGGGAAGGGCGGCCAGTCGTCGCCCGGCGTGCCGGTCCTGGCGAACGCCGTCCACGCGGCGATCATGCGCCGGGAGAGGGCGGACTGCCCGTCGTCGAGGCGCAGGTCGCCCATGCCGAACAGGTAGGGCAGCTCCGCGCTGTGGTAGGCGCCCAGCGGGAAGTCGGGGTGCAGGTCGGGTGCGGGTGGGCGGCGGTCGGCGAACTCGTAGCTGTAGACCGGAACATGCCTGGCCAGCAGCCGGTCGGCGGCCAGCGTGGGGCACACCCAGCCGCGGTCGGTGCCGACCCGGGCCCAGGCCAGTGCGGGCGTCGCGCCGGGCGGGTACGCGCGGGCGACGCGGGCCGCCTGCCGCCGGCCGTAGGTCTCGGTGAGCAGGCTGCGGTAGTCCGCCGCCGTGATCGGCCCGTCCAGCGTGAACAGGGCGGCGAACAGCCGGTGTTCGTCACGGGTGTTGCCCTGCAGGACGGGCACGCGAAGGAAGTTGCCGGCGGCGAGCTCGCGGGCCGGAGAGCGGGGCAGGACACTCGTCCCGTAGGCGGGCTGGTGGAAGCGCCCGTTGAGGGACAGCACGTCCCTGACGGGCTTGGCGCGCAGGCACTTCAGGGTGCGGCAGCCCAGAGCGCCGCGGCCCTTGGCGGTCAGCTCGTCCCGGTGGGCGAAATAGGCGGCGGCGGGATCGCCGGGCGCGAGCGTGTTCTTGGGCCAGTTCTGCAGGCAGGAGCCGCTTTGGACGACCGCGCGGTGGAAAAGTCCGGCGGCCGTGGGCGAGGTGAGCTGGGCGCACACGCTCGCGCCTCCGGATGACTCGCCCATGAGCGTGACGTTGCCGGGATCACCGCCGAACGCGGCGGCGTTGTCCCGTACCCAGCGCAGCGCCGCCTGCTGGTCCTGCAGGCCGAAAGCCCCGGAGTCGGGCAGGTCCGGATGGGCGAAGAAGCCCAGGGCGCCCAGGCGCGAGTTGACGGTCACCACCATGACGTCGCCCTGCCGGGCCATCCTGGTGGCGTCGTACTGGTCCCCGGAGCCCGAGCTGAAGGCCCCGCCGTGCAACCAGACCACGACCGGCCGCGGCACCGCGCGGTCCGAACCATCGGCGGGCGCGGTGACGTTGAGGTACAGGCAGTCCTCCGCGGAGTCCGGCGCCTCGGGCTGCGCGCAGGCCGGTCCGGGCTCGGCCGCCGTGCGTGTGCCGGTCCAGACGGGTGGCGCGGCCGGGGGTCGCCAGCGCAGCGGGCCGACCGGCGGCGCCGCGTAGGGGATGCCCCGATAGGTGGTGACGCCGTCGGCGGTCACCCCCTCCAGACGGCCCTGGCGCGTACGGGCGGTCTCCGACCGGGCCTCGGGGTGCTGTGCGTGGGCGGGCTGCGCGTGCGGATGCCGCCCGGCCGTCGCCGGCGAGGTCTGCGCCGCACCCGCTGTGCCGGTCACCGCCACGAGGAGGGCCGCGCCCAGTGCGGCGCCGGTAGTACCTCATCCGCATGCTGGCGAACCCCAAACTGCGCGCCCTCTACGTCGACGGTCTGCCCCGCCTCTACCGGCTCCTCGCCGATCTCGTCCGCACGGCCCAGGAAGCCGGCGACATCGCGCCGGACCGCGACCCCGAGGTGGAGGCGGAACTGCTCTTCGGCATCGCCGACTCACAGGGTCCGCCCGTCGTCCTGGGCCTGCGTACCCCCGAACAGGCCACCGCTGCCATCGACTACTACCTCGACCGTCTCTTCCGGTGACCGCCGACGGGTCATGGCCCCTGCCCTGCGAGCCCGGCAGCGGGGCGGGCGTGCCGGGCCGATGAGTCTGCCGGTCGCCTGGAGTCTTCCCTGTGACGATCCCGCCCCGTCGGGGGATCCGGAAACGCCGGCTCCAGCGTCATGGAGGACAGAGGGATGCCAGGATGCACCATCCGATTCGGCGTGGAGTGGCCGTCCGGCCATCCCGACGCCATCACCGCAGAGGACTTCGCCTGAGGCGTCCCGGCCTGACCGCGCTCGCGGCGGCGCGGGACGACCGGTCCGATGCCCGGGTGGCCGCCATCGGCGGTCATGAAGGCCCTGCCGACGGCGGCTGCGCCAGTAAGCTGCGGCCCTCAGGCCGCTGTGCAGCCTGTCCGTCTGTTCGAACGGGGTGAGGGCGGGACGTGGAGACATCGGTGGAGGGGGCCGTGGCGGAGGCGCTTCACGACGGGGGCGCCGAGGCGCTCCGCCTGTTACGTCACCGCCTGCGCCGAACGCATGGCGCCGCTGTTCGTGGCACCAGATCGAGTGTCACTCCGCGCACGTCAGAGGCACCGGCGCCGCGCCTGTGGCCTGCTTCACGGTGCCGGTACGGCACCGATCTGCTGCATGACTCCGAGGAGGTCGGGCTGGCCTCGTTCGCCGACGATCCGGCCGTCGGCCAGGTAGTAGAAGTTCATGGCCTGCACCGAGACCTTGTTGCCGCTTGCGGGGATGCCGAAGAACTCACCGTCGTGCGTGCCGCGCATGGTGAACCGTGCAGCCACCGTGTCGCCTTCCCCGATCAACTCCTCCAGG
Organism: Streptomyces sp. NPDC020597; assembly: GCF_044335095.1. Lineage (NCBI taxonomy): Bacteria > Bacillati > Actinomycetota > Actinomycetes > Kitasatosporales > Streptomycetaceae > Streptomyces > Streptomyces sp. NPDC020597. The sequence goes on from NZ_JBIRUL010000013.1 coordinate 205,419, forward strand.
GTCCACTGCACGTCCGGGAATCCACTGCGCATCATGCCGATGACCTCCAGGTAGCCCTCGGGGCCTCGAAGCGGCTCCGGATGAATCGGTGCGTGGAACACCGCGTCGGCAGAGACGACCTGGCGGCCGAGATCCTCATCGGCAGTGTTGATGAACTCGACGAAGCGGTTCATCACCGACTTCACGGCTTCGAGCGGCACGTTTCTCTCCTCATGGCGGTGGCATTCCGACCCAAGGTAACATCGATTCGATGTGTACATCGTTTCGATGCGATTGGGGGACGCTGAGGGCATGCTCGAACTGGCGATACTGGGCTTCCTGGCCGGGGGTGCTCTGCCCGGGCACGAGCTGCGCCGGCGGGTTTCGCAGCTGACCGGGTACACGCGGCCGGTCAGCGACGGCAGTCTGTATCCGGCGATCAGCCGTCTCACCAAGGCGGGCCTGCTGGAGCGGCGCGCCGACCCGGGGGCGGGCCCAGCGCGGTACGTGGTGAGCCTGACCGGCGCCGGGCGCACCGAACTGCTGAAGCGGCTGCGCAGGCCGGCCGATCACGAGATCACCGACTTCACCCGCTTCTTCACCATCCTGGCCTTCCTCTCGCACCTGCCCGAGGTGTCCGAACAACACGCGGTGCTGCGCAGACGGCTTGAGTTCCTGGAGGAGCCGGCGAGCTTCTTCTACGACGGTGACAGGCCGCTGCGGGCCGAGGAGGTGGCCGACCCCTACCGGCGCGGCATGATGCTCACCGCCCGTGCCGTCAGCAGCGCCGAACGCGCCTGGCTGCACGCTGTTCTGGACGGTGACGAGCCGCCCAGGAGCACTCCCTTTCCGCTCGACGAACCCGCGAGCTGACCCGCCATGGAGGTACGTCCATGCTTGCATCCTGGTACGACGAACAGGGCCCTGCCGCCGATGTCCTGCACGTCGGCGAACTACCCGACCCCGCCGCCGGCCCCGGCGAGGTCCGCGTCCGCGTCACCGTTTCGGGCGTCAACCCCGGCGACACCAAGAAGCGGCGCGGCTGGCTCGGCTCCTCGATGCCGTACCCGCGGGTGATCCCGCACAGCGATGCCGCGGGAGTCATCGACGCGGTGGGCGACGGAGTCGACGCCCACCGCGTGGGGCAGCGGGTATGGGTGTACGGCGCCCAGTCCTACCGCCCCTTCGGCACCGCAGCCCAGTACACCGTCGTGCCTGCGGATCTGGCCGTCCCGCTGCCCGACCACCTCAGCGACGAACTCGGCGCCGCACTGGGCATCCCGGGGATCACCGCCCACCGCACCGTGTTCAGCGACGGCCCCGTCGACGGACAGCTCGTGCTCGTGCACGGGGTGCTCGGCGGCGTCGGCTTCCTGGCCGCGCAGCTCGCCCGGTGGGGCGGCGCGACGGTGATCGGGACCGTGCGCCATGGCAGCGACCTGAACCGCCTCGACCCCGCCGTGGTCTCCCACGCCGTGGCGCTCGATGGGGACGACCCCGCCGCCGCGATCCGCGCGCACGCTCCCGACGGCGTGCACCGGATCGTCGAGGTGGCTCTGTCCGACAATGCGGACCTGGACAACGCCGTCGCCGCCAACGGCGCGGTGATCGCCGCCTACGCCACCCGGGACGACCGGCCCCGACTTCCCTTCTGGCCCATGCTGTTCAACAACGTCACGCTGCGCATGCTCGGCAGCGACGACTTCACCGAAACGGCGAAACGGCAGGCGGCCCGCGACCTCACCGCCGCAGCCGCGGTCGGCGTGCTCACCGTCGCCATCGGCGACGTGTACCCGCTGGAGGAGATCGCCCAGGCCCAAGACCGTGTCGACGCCGGCGGCCGAGGTCGCGTCCTGGTGACCGTTCCCGACTGAACTGTGCCGGCACGAGGCCTGATCGCTCGGGCGCGGGGGTGGGGTGCCGTCCCTTCTCCGTCTACCCGAGCTCACCTCGACGGAGGGCGTCCCTCATTGCGCTGAGCTTCGCGGTAGTCGCCGGGGTCCATTCCTTCTTCTGTCCGGCGAGACGGAGGGCGTCCTCGATCTCGCCGAGCTTCGCGGAGGACAGGACGCCCGCCCGCTCGATCAGGTCGTCCCGGGACACCGTGGTCAGCCACGTGCAAGGGGTGGAGCCCGGATACGGGAAACCGAACCGCAGCACGCCTTCGACGGGCAGTCCTTCCGCGGCACCCACTGCCACCTCGATGCCCAGGCCGCTGATGTCGACGCCCGCCGGGGCGACGACCTGCATCACCCGGATCCCGGACGCGTCGTCTCCCGAGAGCAGCACGACCGGCCGCCGTTCGTCGAACTCGACCCACCAGACGTCGCCGCGTTGCACATGTCCTCCTGACACGGGACGGCAGGCGGACCGACCCTGACGCGCTGTGGAGACGGGTGCGGCCACCGTTGATCATCGGTGTGTGAGGACTGAGGATCATGCGGTGGCCACCGGTCACAGCGTAGACCGTGCCCGCCGGCAGGAGGAGTCAGGGGGCCTGATGAGCCGGATCGCGGGACGGTTCGCTCGGGTCGAACCCCGGTGGCGGGCACGGCGGTTGGCGCTCGCACTGCTGTCGGACCCGCCGCGCGAGACCTGCTGGTGAAGCCGAATTGTCCCACCCGCCCTAGCGCCGCACCCGGGGCATCCCCAGGCCGATCCACGAGATGATCTCGCGCTGGATCTCGTTGTTGCCGCCGCCGAAGGTGAAGATCACGGCCGAGCGGTAGCCGCGTTCCAGTTCGCCGTGGAGCACCGCGCCCGCGGAGCCCTCCTGGAGCGTTCCGGGCACGGCGACGACCTCCATGAGCCAGGCGTAGGCGTCGCGGCGGGCCTCGGAGCCGTAGACCTTCACGGCGGAGGCGTCCTGCGGGGTGAGGGTGCCGTTCTGCAGGGCTGTGACCATCTGCCAGTTGAGGAGCTTGAGGGCGTCGAGCTTCACATGGGTCTGGGCCAGCCGGCGGCGCACCCAGGCCAGGTCGATGACACGGCGGCCGTCGACGAGCTTGGTCTCGGCCGCCCAGCGCTGCACGTCGTGCAGGGCGCGGATGGCCATGGTGCCGTGCGCGGCGAGGGTGACGCGCTCGTGGTTGAGCTGGTTGGTGATCAGGCGCCAGCCCTGGTTCTCCGCGCCGACGCGCCGGGAGACGGGGACGCGGATGTTCTCGTAGTAGCTGGCGGTGGTGTCGTGGGAGGCGAGTGTGCGGATGACGGTGCAGGAGTAGCCGGGGTCGGTGGTCGGCACGAGGAGCATGGAGATGCCCTTGTGCGGCGGGGCCTCGGGGTCGGTGCGCACGGCGAGCCACACCCAGTCGGCGGTGTCGCCGTTGGTCGTCCAGATCTTCTGCCCGTTGACGACGTAGGCGTCGCCGTCGCGTACCGCGCGGGTCTTGAGGGCTGCGAGGTCGGTGCCCGCGTCGGGTTCGCTGTAGCCGATGGCGAAGTCGATCTCCCCGGCGAGGATCTTCGGCAGGAAGTACGCCTTCTGCTCGTCGGTGCCGTACCGCATGATCGTCGGCCCGACGGTGTTCAGCGCCATCAGGGGCAGCGGTACGCCGGCCTGGGCGGCCTCGTCGAAGAACACGAACTGCTCGATCGGGGTCAGGCCGCGGCCGCCGTACTCCTGCGGCCAGCCGACGCCGAGCCAGCCGTCGGCGCCGAGGCGGCGGATGGTGGCGCGGTAGAAGGCCTTCGCGCCGACCGGGTCGGAGTGCCGGGCGTAGGCGTTGTCCGGCACCAACTCGGCGAAGTAGGCGCGCAGTTCCGTGCGCAGCCGCAGTTGCTCGGGCGTGTGGTCGAGGTGCACGGCGCCTCCTGGCTCCCAAGGCCGGTGTCCTGACGGCGCACACCGTAGAACGTGTTGCAGAAATTGGGAATGCACAGGGGCGGCGCAAAGCCACGGAGCTCCGGCGGCGGCGCGGCCGGCTCAGTTCAGCGTCGCGATGAACTCCGTGCAGGCCTGCGCGCACGCCCGGCAGGCCGCCGCACCCTCCTCGGCGCCGGGGTGCCCGTCGAAGGCGTGCGCGCACTCCAGGCAGACGGTGCGGCACCACTCCAACTGGGCGCGGATGCCGTCCTCGTCCATCCGGTTCTCCTCGGACAGCACGCGGCAGGTCGCGTCGCAGACCTCCGCGCACATGATGCCCTTGCGGCGCACCAGCGCCTGCCGGTCGGTTCCGTCCGGGTCCACGAGGCTCGCACGCAACGCACACGCCTGCGCACACTCGGCGCACGCCTGGGCGCAGGCGAAGCGGTCCTCCAGGAACCGGAAGAGCTCCTGCTGGGATGTCGTCGAAGTCACGTCTGAGCGGGTAGCCGGTGCGCGCCGGGCCAAACCGTCCGCCGGCCATGCGGACGGCGGGGATCGGAGCGCGCCGGGCACGCGGAGCACCAGGAAAGGAGCGCGAGGGGCACAGGGGGCGCGAGGGCAACCGCGAACCGGAAGCGGAAAGTTCGGTTTGCTGTCTGTTTCAGGGGTATTTTCCTGATATGACTACCGCAAGCCAGCAGCTGGCCGCCACGAGCGGCCTGCTCAGCCTCGGGTTGTTCATGGTCCCGGTGCTCCTCGTGATCGTTCTCGGCGGGAGCTTCTGGCTGGGCGCGCGCATCAAGTCGCGCGAGTCGGATCGGCCGCGCCCCGACGAACAGCCGCACCTTCCGCCCGGCGGGGCGGTGCGCGAGATCCGCGAGTACCGGGAGCCCGAGGAGGTCCCGCGGACGCCGGACGGCGGGCGCCCCCTGACCCCCTACGAGCTGACCAACATGCAGACCAGAGCCAGCTCGGACCAGAAACGGCCGCGCTGGAGCCGCGGCAGCAGCGGCTCGTTCGGCGGCGGAGGACTCGGCGCGCACTGACGTGGCGCGCCGCCCCCTCCCTCCAGGGGGCGGGGGCGGCGCCTTCGGGAGCGGCGGCGCCGCCCGGGGCGTCAGGCGCCGACGTAGTCCGCCAGGTGCTCGCCGGTGAGGGTGGAACGGGCGGCGACGAGGTCGGCGGGGGTGCCCTCGAAGACGATGCGGCCACCGTCGTGACCGGCTCCGGGGCCGAGGTCGATGATCCAGTCGGCGTGCGCCATCACCGCCGGGTGGTGCTCGACCACGACGACCGACTTCCCGGCGTCGACCAGCCGGTCGAGCAGGCCGAGCAGCTGCTCGACGTCGGCCAGGTGGAGACCGGTGGTCGGCTCGTCGAGGACGTAGACGCCGCCCTTGTCGGCCATGTGCGTGGCCAGCTTGAGCCGCTGCCGCTCACCGCCGGAGAGTGTGGTGAGGGGCTGGCCGAGGCTGACGTAGCCGAGACCGACGTCGGCGAGCCGCCGCAGGACGCGGTGCGCGGCCGGCGTGACCGCCTCGCCCGTGGCGAAGAACTCCTCGGCCTCGGTCACCGACATCGCCAGCACCTCACTGATGTCGCGGCCGCCGAGACGGTACTCCAGCACCGACGCCTGGAACCGCTTCCCCTCGCACTCCTCGCACGTCGTGGCGACGCCCGCCATCATCGCCAGGTCGGTGTAGACGACGCCTGCGCCGTTGCACGTGGGACAGGCCCCCTCGGAGTTGGCGCTGAACAACGCCGGCTTCACGCCATTCACCTTCGCGAACGCCTTGCGGATGGGGTCGAGCAGTCCGGTGTACGTGGCCGGGTTGCTGCGCCGGGAGCCGCGGATCGCCCCCTGGTCGACCGCCACCACCCCCTCCCCGGGCGGGATCGACCCGTGCACGAGTGAGCTCTTGCCGGAGCCGGCCACACCGGTGACCACGACCAGCACCCCGAGCGGGATGTCGACGTCGACGTCCTGGAGGTTGTGCGCCGACGCGCCCCGGACCTCCAGCGCGCCGGTGGGCTTGCGCACCGTCTCCTTGACCGCCGCCCGGTCGTCGAGGTGGCGGCCGGTGACGGTGCCGCCGGCCCGCAGCCCCTCCACGGTGCCCTCGAAGCAGACGCTGCCGCCCGCCGTGCCCGCGCCGGGGCCGAGGTCGACGACGTGGTCGGCGATGGCGATGGTCTGCGGCTTGTGCTCCACGACCAACACCGTGTTGCCCTTGTCGCGCAGGCGCAGCAGCAGGTTGTTCATCCGGCTGATGTCATGCGGGTGCAGACCGGTCGTGGGCTCGTCGAAGACGTAGGTGACGTCGGTCAGCGAGGAACCGAGATGGCGGATCATCTTGACGCGCTGCGCCTCACCGCCCGAGAGCGTGCCCGAGGGCCGTTCGAGCGAGAGATAGCCGAGGCCGATCTCCGCGAAGGAGTCCAGCGTGTGCTGCAGCGCGGTGAGCAGCGGGGCCACCGACGGCTCCTCGACGCCGCGGACCCACTCGGCCAGGTCGCTGATCTGCATCGCGCAGGCGTCGGCGATGCTCACCCCGCCGATCTTCGACGCCCGGGCTCCCTCGCTCAGCCGCGTGCCGTCGCACTCGGGGCAGACGGTGAACGTCATGGCCCGTTCCACGAACGCACGGATGTGCGGCTGCAACGCATCGATGTCCTTGGACAGCATCGACTTCTGGATCTTGGGGATCAGGCCCTCGTAGGTGAGGTTGATGCCGTCCACCTTGATCTTGGTCGGTTCCTTGTGGAGGAGGTCGTGCAGCTCCTTCTTCGTGAACCTGCGGATCGGCTTGTCCGGGTCGAAGAAGCCGCAGCCGGAGAAGATGCGGCCGTACCAGCCCTCCATGCTGTAGCCGGGGACCGTCAGCGCGCCCTCGTTGAGGGACTTGGCGTCGTCGTAGAGCTGGGTCAGATCGATGTCGGAGACGGTGCCCCGGCCCTCGCAGCGGGTGCACATGCCGCCGGTGCGGGAGAAGGTCGCCTTGACCGCCTTCTTGTTGCCGCGCTCCACGGTGATCGCACCGCTCGCCCGTACCGACGCGGTGTTGAAGGAGTAGGCGCCGGGCGGGCCGATGTGCGGCTCGCCCAGTCTGCTGAAGAGGATGCGCAGCATCGCGTTGGCGTCGGTGGCGGTGCCCACGGTGGATCGCGGGTCGGACCCCAGCCGCTGCTGGTCCACGATGATGGCGGTCGTGAGCCCGTCGAGCACGTCGACCTCGGGGCGGGCCAGGTTCGGCATGAAGCCCTGCACGAAGGCGCTGTAGGTCTCGTTGATCAGCCGCTGCGACTCGGCGGCGATCGTGTCGAAGACGAGCGAGCTCTTGCCCGAGCCCGAGACGCCGGTGAACACCGTCAGCCGGCGCTTGGGAATCTCGATGCTCACGTCCTTGAGGTTGTTCTCGCGCGCGCCGTGCACCCTGATCAGGTCGTGGCTGTCCGCGACGTGGGACGCGGACGACCGCGCGTCCGTCCTCCTGGCCATGCTCATCGTCTCTCCCTCGACTCGCCGGGGATCACGTGCGTGCTCCCCCGTTGCCCGGCCGGTGCGATGCCCGGCCGGTCCGTCCTGCCGCCGGCCGTCGGCCGTCCGACGCCACGCTATCCACGGGCCGGGCTCAGCCGCTTCTCGAATACTGATGGGTCCGGTGGCGTTCAGGTTCGAACAGGGGACGGACAGTAAACGACAACCCGCCGCGAGGCCGGGCCGGAGGCGCTGAGATGGCCTGATTCGTCGTGCGGGATGAGGTGGAAGATGGCCGGCGTGATGCGGGCGGTACCGGCGCGGCGCGCGAAGGCGGGGGCGGGCGCTGCGCAACAAGGCGCGAAGCAGGACGCGAAGAGGGAGGGGAAGGGCGCACAGCAAGGCTTCCCAGAGGCGGCTGGGCAGAAAAAACGGTGCACCTGCCAGCCGGCGCAGGACGCCGTCGGCGGGGCGGAGGAGCGGTTCCGGGGCCTGCTCGAGGCGGCGCCGGACGCCATGGTCATCGTCGACGACACGGGCGCCATCCGGCTCGTCAACGCCCAGACCGAGGCCCTGTTCGGGCACGGCCGTGAGGAACTGCTCGGCCGCCCGGTCGAGTTGCTGATCCCGCACCGGTTCCACAGCCAGCACACCGCGCACCGGAGCGGGTACACGACCAACCGGCAGGTGCGCCCGATGGGCGCGGGTCTCGAACTGCACGGGCTCCGCAAGGACGGCACGGAGTTCCCCGTCGAGATCAGCCTGAGCCCGCTGGAGACGCCGGACGGCCTGCTGGTCTCCGCGGCCGTGCGCGACGTCAGCGACCGCAAGGCGGCCGAGGCGCGCATCAACGAACTCGCCGCCCTGGTGGAGTCCTCACAGGACGCGATTCTCGCCAAGACACTCAACGGGTACATCACCTACTGGAACGCGGCCGCTCAGCGCCTGTACGGGTACACCGCCGAGGAGGCCATCGGCCGCCACGTGTCCATGCTGGCCCCGCCGGAGCGGCGCGGGGAGGTCAGCGAGCTGCTCAAGCGGCTGCGGCACGCCGAGAAGGTCGAGCACTACGAGACGCTGCGGCTGACGGCCGCCGGGCAGCTGCTGGACGTCGACGTGACGCTGTGGCCGACCCGCGACACGAACGGCACGGTGGTCGGGGCCTGCGCGATCGTGCGCGACATCAGCGACCGCAAGCGCGCGGAGGCCGAGCTCACCGCACTGTACGAGCAGCAGCGGCACATCGCGCTGACGCTGCAGCGCAGTCTCATGGGGACGCCCCCCGCGCTGCCGGGGCTGGCCACCGCAAGCCGCTACCGGCCGGCGACCCAGGGCGCCGGCGTGGGCGGCGACTGGTTCGACCTGATTCCGCTGGGCGCCGACCGGGTCGGTGTGCTCATAGGCGACGTCATGGGCCGCGGACTGGAAGCGGCCGCGGTGATGGGCCAGTTGAGGTCGGCGGCGCACGCGCTGGCGAAGACCGGGATGCAGCCGCGGCAGCTGATGCGGGCGCTGGACACCTGTGTCGCCGACCTCGACGTGCCCGACCAGCTCGTCACCTGCTGCTATCTGGTGATCGCCCCGGACGCGGGCACGGTGACGGTCTGCTCGGCAGGGCATCTGCCCGTTCTGGTGGCCGGGACGGGCGAGGGGATCAGCGCCCTGCCCTGTCCGGTGAACGCCCCGCTCGGCGTGGGCGACGTGCTGTACGAGCAGTCCAGTTCGGAGATACCGCCGGGCGCGACGCTCGTGCTCTACACCGACGGCCTGATCGAGACGCCGGGCTGCGACATCGAGGTGCGCATCGGGGAACTGAGCGTGCTGCTGGACGACCTGTTCGTCGGCACACCCTGTCTGGAGGCCGCCGCGGACCATGTCCTCGCCGGTCTGCTGCTGGACGCCGACAGCCACAACGACGACGTGACCCTGCTGCTCGCGCAGCTCCCGGCCGCTCCGCTGGCCACCGTCACCACCCACCTCCCGGCCGTCCCGGCCTCGGTGCCGGAGGGGCGTGCATTTCTGCACAAGGCGCTGACCTCCTGGAACTGCGCGGACAACGCCGCCGACGCCCTCCTGCTGCTGTCGGAGACGCTGACCAACGCCGTCCAGCACGCCACGGGGCCGGTGGGTCTGCACCTGCACCGGACGGCGACCGACCTGACGGTGGAGGTGAGCGACGGCAGCGCGCAGCTTCCCCAGCCGCGTTCGGCGGTCGAGGACGAGGAGTCGGGCCGCGGTCTGCTCCTGGTCCGCGCCCTCGCCGCCAGCTGGGGCGTGCGGCCGACGGACGAGGGCAAGACGACGTGGTTCACGCTGAGGCTGTGAGCCCCCGGGGCGGGCCGCCGCAGCCCCAGTCGAGGGCGTCGAGGTGCGCCTGGACGTAGGGCACGGCCACCGCGTGCAGTTCGCGCTCCCCGTCGACGAAGGCCGGCTGGACGTTGACCTCGAAGACGACACCCCCGTGCTCCACGGCCAGGTCGACGCCGGCGAAGGGCAGCCCGACCGAGGCGGTGGCGGCGACGGCGAGCTCGGCCAGCCGGGGATCCAGGTCCGGCGGGGCGATGTGCACGGCGGTCGCGCCCTGGCAGGTGTTGCAGGGGGTGTCGGTCTCGGGCTGGAGGTGCTCACGGGCGTGCACGACGCGGTCGCCGAGGACGAAGACGCGGAACTGATGGCGTCTGCCGTCGACGGTCAGGTTGCCGGCGTCGCGGGAGAGCAGCCAGTCGGTGCCGCGCTCGGCGTAGTAGGCGGTGGCGTCCTCCAGCTGGGCGGAAGTGGTGACATGGAAGGTGTCGTTGCCGCCGGTGCCGACGACTGGCCTGGCCCAGGTGTCTCCGCCGAGCCGCTCGAACGCGTCGGCCGCCTCCTGCGCGGCGGGACGGGACAGCACGACGGTCTCCATCTGGGCGATGCCGTCCCGGCGGAAGCGTTCGACGGTCAGGTTCTTCTCGGTCGCCGTCCGCCAGGCGTCGGGACCGGCGGCCAGGGTGACCACGCCGTGTGCTTCGAGGAGTTCCTGGAATCCGGCGAGGGCCCGGCGGCGGTGCGGCGGGATCTCGTAGAGGAGGACGACGTCGGGTTCGACGTCGAGCCGCTCCTCGGGGACCCGCAGCCGTAACCGGTTCTGGTGGCGGGTCGCCCGCCCCGTTCCGCCGGTCGCGAAGTGTCGGGAGTCGACCCGGACGGGCGGCGCGCCGGTGAGCAGTGCCACGGCGTCGGCGAGGTACTCACGGCACCCCTCGGGAGAGGTGGGATCGGCGATCAGGGCGATGCACGGTCGGGACACAGCGGCCTCCAGGCCTCTCGGGCTCACGACGCGCGCTCGTACCGCGGACGGCCCTCGCACGGCCCGAGCGGTGTCACGGATGGTGCCTGTCGCGCGGGTGGTCGTGCACCCGTCGCCGCGGAAGCGGCGCCGGTGTGCGGGCCGTCGCCGGGGCCCGGACGGGCGCCGGGCCGGACGGCCGGTGACCAGGGATGTGGGGCGGGCCCCGGGGATCCGTGTGCGGGGCCGGCCGACCACTGTAGGCACCGGGCGCGGCAGCGTGCCAGGGCGCACGACGGCCCGGTGTCTGCCCCGTCCCCTGCGCCGTCCGCCCCGGCCCGTGCGCCCTGGCCGGACATCCTCGCCGGACATCCTGGCCGGCGGTGGCCGGGCCGTCGCCTCAGCCGTCCCACGTCCAGTCGGCGACCTCGGGAAGGTCGGTGCCGTGGGCGCGGATCCAGTCGTGGTGGCGCAGTCGCGCGTCCTCCATCCGCTGGCGTACCGCGGCGGCGCGCACGGCGAGGCCGGGGACGCGGTCGACGACGTCCATGACGAGGCGGTAGCGGTCGAGGTCGTTGCGGACGACCATGTCGAACGGCGTGGTCGTGGTGCCGATCTCCTTGTAGCCGCGGACGTGCAGGTTCCGGTGGCCGGCACGGCGGTAGGCGAGGCGGTGGATGAGCCAGGGGTAGCCGTGGTAGGCGAAGATCACCGGCTTGTCGGCGGTGAACAGCCCGTCGTACTCGAAGTCGCCCATCCCGTGCGG